>NZ_JAGYFZ010000048.1:0-44836 GCF_019946675.1 Pseudomonas sp. BF-B-15 | reverse complement strand
ACCCGAAACCGCGCGTCGTGACCCTGACCCAGGCCACCGAAGTCGGCAGCGTCTACACCCCGGAAGAAATCCGCGCCATCAGCGCAACCTGCAAAGAACTCGGGCTGAACCTGCACATGGACGGCGCGCGTTTCTCCAACGCCTGCGCGTTCCTCGGCTGCACACCGGCCGACCTGACCTGGAAGGCTGGTGTTGACGTGCTGTGCTTCGGCGGCACGAAAAACGGCATGGCAGTGGGTGAGGCGATTCTGTTCTTCAACCACAAACTGGCCGAAGACTTCGACTACCGCTGCAAGCAGGCCGGGCAACTGGCCTCGAAAATGCGCTTCCTCTCGGCGCCGTGGGTCGGGATCCTGGAAAACGACGCCTGGCTCAAATACGCCCGCCACGCCAACCATTGTGCGCAACTGCTGGCGGAACTGGTCAGCGATATCCAGGGCGTGGAGCTGATGTTCCCGGTGCAGGCCAACGGCGTGTTCCTGCAACTCTCGGAACCGGCCATCGCCGCACTGACCGCCAAGGGCTGGCGCTTCTACACCTTCATCGGCAACGGCGGCGCCCGCTTCATGTGCTCCTGGGACACCGAGGAAGAACGCGTACGTGAATTGGCAGCGGATATTCGCGAAGTGATGTCCCGCTAACAACACAAACCCCGTAGGAGCCAGCTTGCTGGCGATTGCCGCGACGCGGTGCACCTGACACACCGCCATCGCCGGCAAGCCGGCTCCTACAAATCCCCGCCCTACCTCCCATCCCGCGTACGACACAAACCCTGTAGGAGCCGGCTTGCTGGCGATCCAGACGACGCGGTGCACCTGACACACCGCCATCGCCGGCAAGCCGGCTCCTACAAATTCGCGCCCTGCCTCCCATCCTGCGTACGACACAAACCCTGTAGGAGCCAGCCTGCTGGCGATTGCCGCAACGCGGTATGCCTGACACACCGCCCTCGCCAGCAAGATGCACCACGCATGTTGGTCTACATTGAAGCGCTCAGATAACAATAATCAGGAGCGCACGCATGTCCCTTCAAGGCAAAACCCTGTTCATCACCGGCGCCAGCCGCGGGATTGGTCGTGAGATCGCGCTGCGGGCCGCGCGCGATGGGGCCAACATCGTGATTGCAGCCAAAAGTGCCGAGCCGCACGCCAAATTGCCGGGCACGATTTTCAGTGTCGCAAAGGAAGTCGAAGCCGCCGGCGGCAAGGCGCTGGCGCTGCAGGTAGACGTTCGAGATGAAGTCGCGGTGCGTGAGGCACTGGCCCAGGCCAACGAGCATTTCGGCGGCATCGATGCGCTGGTCAACAACGCCGGCGCGATCAAGCTGACCGGGGTTCAGCACATCGAGCTCAAGCGCTTTGACCTGATGCACCAGATCAACACCCGCGCCGTATTGCTGTGCAGCCAGGCAGCCCTGCCTTACCTGAAGAAAAGCAGCGGTCATATCCTCAACTTGTCACCACCACTGAACCTGGCAACCAAGTGGTTCGCCCAATACAGCCCGTACACCGTGACCAAATACGGCATGAGCATGCTCACGTTGGGCATGAGCGAGGAATTCAAGAATTACGGGATCAGTGTCAACTCGCTGTGGCCGCAGACGATGATCGCCACCGCCGCCATCGAATTTCAGCTAGGTTCGCGTGAATCCTTCAAACATGCGCGCACGCCGGAAATCATGGCGGATGCTGCTCACGCCATCCTGGACAGCAGCGGTCGCAGCATCACCGGTCGGCTGCTGATTGATGAGGAAATTCTGCGGGAGCACGGCGTAACCGAATTCGATCATTACCGCTTTGAGCCCGGCACCAACGACAAGCTGATGCCAGACCTATTCGTCGACTGAAAAACACCGCACCTGTGGGAGCGAGACCGGCTTGCCGGCGATAGCGGCAGACCAGCCAACATTGATGTTGAATGTACCGCAGCCATCGCGAGCAGGCTCGCTCCCACAGGTTGCGCGGCGTGTATCAATACTCGATGCGAACGTCGCCCTTCGGCACGCTGCAGCACGACAGGATGAACCCTTCGGCTTCGTCTTCTTCGGTGATCCCGCCGTTGTGGTCCATCTCCACTTCGCCGCCAAGCTTGAGCACCTTGCAGGTGCCGCAAATGCCCATGCCGCAAGCTTTCGGAATCATCAGGCCGACCTTGGCGGCAGCCGCATGCACGGTCTCGCCCGGTGCCACGCGGATGCTCTTGCCCGAGGCGGTGAATTCCACCTCATGCAAATCAGCCGCATCGATTTCCGGCGCGTCAGCGGCCTGCTCGGCATTCTCCACGGCATCGGCGATCGCCTCTGGCGGCGTGGCGCCGAACGATTCCTCGTGGTAGTGCTTCATATTGAAGCCGGCGTTTTCCAGCAGGCGCTTGACCGCGTTCATGTAAGGCGTCGGGCCGCAGCAGAACACTTCGCGTTCAAGGAAGTCCGGGACCATCAGTTCCAGCATCTTGTGGTTCAGATAACCGCGATAACCGGCCCATGGCTCACCGAAACCATGTTTTTCACAGATCAGGTGCAGGCTGAAATTTTCGATCCGCGCCGCCATGTGTTCCAGCTCGCGGTGATAAATGATGTCTTTCGGCGAGCGGGCGCTGTGGATAAACGCCATGTCGACATTGCCGTTGGTATCGAAGAACCAGCGGGCCATGGACATGCACGGCGTGATGCCCACGCCGCCACTGAGGTACAGCACTTTCGGGTTCGGGAAGTCGATCGCGTTAAACAGCCCGACCGGGCCGTGCACCGCCAGCTCATAGCCTTCATGCAGGGTGTCGTGCAGCCAGTTCGAAACCTTGCCGCCCGGCACGCGCTTGATCGTGACCGAAAAGCTGTACGGCACCGAGGGCGAACTGGAAATGGTGTACGAACGCATGATCTGCTGGCCATCGATTTCCAGCTCCAGGGTGACGAATTGCCCCGGCTTGAAGAAGAACATGATCGGCTGGTCGGCCATAAAGCAGAAGGTGCGCACATCCCAGGTTTCCTGGATGACTTTGACGCAACGGACGATGTGTCGGCCATTGGCCCAGGTCTGGGTGGTTACCGGATTCAGGAAGCTGTTGGACATGCTGTTCTCCACCGCCGATGGTCGGCCTTATGTTGACGATTCTGCGTATAGCGCAGACCACCCATTTACCTATCTGCGACATTCACATACTTATCGCGACCAGCCCCCAACTGCCGGGGGTTACGCGTCGGGAACAGATTGGGCCATGTCGCCCATGGATAAGGTTCCGGGCAACGCCGGCCCCACACTCGCCCCATACCAAGACATAACCTTTACACCTTGCGTAGCAACCCTGATCAGCCACTTTCGCGGCCACGCAGATGGCCTTGAGGATATACACGATGGACGTCACCGCAAAAATCAGCCTGGGCGATCCGCTGGAACCCGCACGCAAGGCCACCGCGCAGATGCTGCAAGAGCGCGAGCGCACCTTCTCGCTGCCGCAGCCGTTTTACTCTGACGAGCGGCTGTTTGATATCGACATGCAGGAGATCTTCCAGAAAGAGTGGTTGATCGCCGGCATGACCTGCGAAATCCCGACCAAGGGCAACTACCTGACCCTGCAAGTCGGCAAGAACCCGATCATCGTGATTCGCGGCGCCGAAGGCGTGGTTCACGCCTTCCACAACGTCTGCCGTCACCGCGGCTCACGGCTGTGCACCAGTGAAAAAGGCAAAGTCGCCAAGCTGGTCTGCCACTACCACCAGTGGACCTACGAGCTGGACGGCCGCCTGCTGTTCGCCGGCACCGAGATGGGCGCCGATTTCGACATGAAGCAGTACGGCCTCAAACCGGTGAACGTGAAGACCGCCGGCGGCTATATCTTCATCAGCCTGTCGGAGAATCCGCCGGCCATCGATGACTTCCTGTCGACGCTGAACCATTACATGGAACCGTACGACATGGAAAACACCAAGGTGGCGGTGCAAACCACCTTGATGGAAAAGGCCAACTGGAAACTGGTGCTGGAAAACAACCGCGAGTGCTACCACTGCAACGCGTCGCACCCGGAACTGCTGAAAACCCTGCTGGAATGGGACGACGTTACCGACCCGCGCGCCGACCAGGCGTTCAAGGACCACGTCGCCGCTTCCGCCGCTGCCTGGGAAGCCGAGAAGATCCCTTACGCCCACGCCAGCTTCGGCCTGCGTAACCGCATCGTGCGCATGCCGCTGCTCAAAGGCACCGTGTCGATGACCATGGACGGCAAACAGGGTTGCGCCAAACTCATGGGCCGCATCAAGAACCCGGACCTGGGCTCGATGCGCATCCTGCACCTGCCGCACTCGTGGAACCACTGCATGGGCGACCACATCATCGTCTTCACCGTGTGGCCGATCAGCGCGCAGGAAACCATGGTCACCACCAAGTGGATCGTGCACAAGGATGCCGTCGAAGGCGTCGACTACGACGTGGAGCGCATGCGCCAGGTCTGGGATGCCACCAACGACCAGGACCGTCGCCTGGCTGAAGAAAACCAGCGCGGCATCAACTCCTCGGCTTACCAGCCTGGGCCTTACTCCAAGACCTATGAGTTTGGTGTGGTGAATTTTGTGGATTGGTACAGCGAGCGTCTGCTGAACAACCTCGGCGCTGAGCCTGCGCCTTACCTCAAAGGGGTTCCGGTTCAGGGTTAAAGATCAAAAGCATCGCGAGCAGGCTCGCTCCCACAGGGGATCTTTGGCGCACCGAAGATCAAATGTAGGAGCAAGCTTGCTCGCGATGGCGCCATCCCTCGCAACACATCCCCTTCTGACTCTCCGCGACATTAGAACTGTACGAAATATGATCTATTCCGTTCAGCGCTATGCCGTTCGTGGCTTCCAGCCTTCCGCAAACAAGTTATCCACACCTCCACCCACAGCTAATGGGGACAAGTGTGCGACGCCCCCTAACTTTCTCCACAGAAACCGAAGAAAATCCGTGACTTATCCAGACCAAGGGTTTTGAACAGCGATTGGTTGTTTTTTGATCTGACACCTGAAAGCCACGCAGTACGTGGCCTACAGCGGATGGCGAACACCTTATCCACAGAAGCGCCAACAGACTTTGGGGGCAACTTCGCCGCCTCTGTGGAAAACCGCCGAAAGCCGCGATAAATCAGGGTTTGCGCGAGGCTCGCCCCTCCAAACCGGCAAATTGATCACTTTTTAATCATGCAGCTAACAGGCCCGGTTTACATGGCCTGTAGCGGACAGCGAACATCTTATCCACAGAAGCGCCAACAGAGTTTGGGGGCAAGTATTGGCGAACGAACAGACTTATCCTCTGGAAAAAGCCCGAAAAAACCGCAACTTAGGCTGGTTGTTTTTTGTACGAAGGCTTGCAGGGCTTTATTTGTATGGCGTGTAGCGATGGGCGAACACGTTATCCACAGAAGCGCTAACAGGGATTGTGGGTAACCGTGATCAAACCCTGTTGAAACAGGACAAGCCTGAAGCAATATCCAGATTCAACTCGTAATCATTGAATGCACGCCACCCGAGCAAAATCGACGGCACGTACTGCCCAAGCAGCATCGACGGCGGGATCGTAAAGTCCGGGTAGTACTTGTAGGCGATCAGACGCGTACGCCCGGACAAGCTCAACTCGCCCTTGAAGATTTGGTGGTGCGGCTTATCGATGACATGAACAGGTGAAGTGCCGGGCGAGGCCGATGTCAGGTAATCCACATTGCCGGTGTCGATAATCGCCACGGTCGCACGCCGATCCAGCCGCGCAGCAAGGGTCAATCGTTGATTGATGTCGATACGGACGAAGGTGACCGGCGAATCGCATCGTGTGGGCGCCGCAGCGTTGATCTCCAGCGTCTTTTTCGTAATGTTCAATCGTCCCAGCTTACCGATCAGGTCGAGCCCCAATAAGTTATCCCGATCACTGACAAACACCAGGACGTTCCTGAACTCGCTTGCACCGATCTTCAGGGACTCAAGGATTCCGAGCTTGGCCGCCAGGTCCCGCTCGCCGTAGAAGGTGCTGTAGCCGTAATCAGAGTCGCTCAGCAGCTTGATGCCCATCTGCTTCGCGGTTTCGCTGTTGACCCGGGTTTGCGGGGCGCCCGTATCAAGAATGAACCGCGCCGAAACACCGTTGGCGGCTCTTACATCGAGGTACGGCAGCACCTCATTCGTCTCGTGGCCATCGTTTGGGGAAGGATGAATCGGCAGCACTTCGCGTCGCGGTGATCTTGTCAGCGAGAAATCGGCGATCTGCCGCAAGGTCGCGATTGATTCACGGCCGAACATGGAGAACAACTGTTGGAGTTCAGGGTCATTGGCGATGGCTTGAGCATGGCGCCGCTTGATTGCCAGGTAGTAGTCGGGCAGCTGATTGGCGGCCTTGGTCTCGAACATTCTGGCGAGAACGGTGACTGAACAATTGAGGTTTTTATCAGGCGCCAACACCTGATCGCAGTGTTGCTTCATTTGCGCCAGGGAGGCATGCCGCCCCTGCGCAGAGTCGATCCATTGATAGAAATCCGGATCGCCCTGGCGGGTTTCAGCGGCCGCAGCCATCACAACCAGCATCACGCCACAGATCAGACATGTCTCACGCCGACTGACCGTGTTCATCGGCAACCCATTCCTGAAAACGAGTTTTATGAATCAGCGCTGCTGCCGCCTCGGGCCGCTCATTAAGAAATGTAGCTCACTAGGGCCATTGCATGAGGTAAGCGTCGCCGGTCACCCGAATCATCGGGTGTGGCGTGATCTGGCAGGTATCGACGATGCGGAAACCATGCCGCTCATAGAACCGACGGGCGCCGGTGTTGACGGCGTAGTCGATCAGGCTCAAGCCCTTGAGCCCCAACTGGCGGGCGCGTTCGTGAGCGTGGGCGAGGAACTGTTTGCCAAGACCCTGGTTGCGCCAGCCTTCATGCAGCGCGAGGCTGGAGATGTAGAGCGTGTCGGGGATTTCCATGTCGGCATACGGCGCCAGCACCGGATCGGTGGTGGGCTCGGCCAGTGGATCGTGGCGCATCACATAGCTGTGCATCATGCCGATGACGTGGCCGTCGGCCTCGGCGATGAGGCAGTTCTGGTAGGAGAAATCCACGTCGTCACGGGCGTAACGCAGGGCGCCGACGTCCAACAGGTCCTGGCCGGGTTCGGCGAGTTGGCTCCAGATGTAATCCGAAGCGCCCTCTGAGGAAATCTGGAACAAACGGGCAATTTCCCGCGCGTCGCTGCGCAAGGCCGAACGAAATTTGACGGTCATTAAACTTTCCCCCTGTGGGAGCGAGCCTGCTCGCGATAGCGGTGTATCAGCTGAATAGATGTCAACTGATACACCACCATCGCGAGCAGGCTCACTCCTACATTAGTTCTGTGCAGATTCGCGGTTAGCGGACCACGCCTTCTTCGATCAGCAATTTGAGAATCGCTTCGGCACCCGCTTGCGCCGTGACGCCTTTGAGCACCTGCCCGCCGCCGCCACTGGCTTTGGCTGTCGCCGCTTTCATCCGGTCCGCGCCGCTTTTGGCCTTGATCACCTTCAAGCGTTTAGGCCGAGGCTTGGCCGGTTGCAGCGTCGATACGGCCAGCAACTCATCATCGATCACTTCGACTTCATCCGCCTGCAACACACCACGCCGGGCCGGGCCGTACGCGCTCTGACGAGGCTTCGGCGCCGCGTTATCCACAGTCGCCAGGAACGGCAGCCGCACCTTCAAACGACGGCGCTGACCACGGGGCAACGCTTGAAGGACAAGCGCCGAACTGCCATCGATGGATTCAACCTGAGCCAGCCCGACCACCAGCGGCCAGCCGAGGTTTTCCGCCAGCAGGAACGGCAGCATGCCCGAGCCTTCGCCGGTTTCTGCCTGGCTGCCAGTCAGCACGACTTGTGCTCCGGCATCACGCAAATAGGCGGTCAACGCCGGCAAGGCATCCGCGCCGGATGGTTGTTCCAGCACGTGCAGTTGTTCCAGGCCCATGCCCAGATAGGCGCGCAGTGCAGGCTCCGCGACGTCGCCGGCATGCAGCACTTGCAAGTTATCCCCAGCCAGTTGCAGACCCAGTTCCACCGCCCGCGCATCCTGCTCCGCGCGACGTGGCCGGCCGGAGGTCGGGTGGGCGCCGATGGACACCAGGCTGATGATTTTCGTGCTCATAACCCTTTCCTTCCCTTAAGCCGCATCGCGCTTGGCGTCGTCGCGATAAGCCGCTATCGCATCGATCAAGGCTTGAAGAATCTCGGCACTCTCGCCGATCACCGACAGGTCGGCCCGTTTGATCATGTCGCAACCTGGGTCGAGGTTGATCGCCACCACCTTGTCGCAGGCACCGATGCCTTGCAGGTGCTGGATCGCCCCGGAAATCCCCACCGCCACGTAGACCCTCGCAGTGACCCACGTGCCGGACGCGCCGACCTGACGATCACGGGCCATGAAGCCATCGTCCACCGCCACACGGGATGCGCCTTCGGTGGCGCCGAGCGCTTCGGCAGTCCTGTGGAAAAGTCCCCAGTCCTTGACGCCGTTGCCGCCGGAGAAGATGAACTCTGCTTCGGCCATCGGAATGGCTGCCGGGTCCACGGCCACAGCGCCCAGATCCTCGATCCGCGACAAGCTGCGCGCCACGGTTGTGGATAACTCCACCGGCAAGGCTTCATGACGGGTTTCGCTGACCGGCTCGGCGCATTCAGCGGCGGCCAGAATCAAGCGTGCGACCGGACGCGCAAGGTCTTGCAACCCGGCGCCAGCGCGGCCGATGCATTCCTGATCCTTGACCTGCCAGACCCGCGTGGCCGGGCGTTCGCCCAGTGCAGCGGCAAAGCGCCGACCGAGTTCGCCGCCACCGCTGCGGCTGTCCGGCAGCAGCCAGTGACGGGGGCTGAACTGGTTATCCACAGCCCGCAGGCCCTGGACACGTTGCTCCGGTGCATAACCACTGAATTCGTCGCCTTCAAGTACCAGCAAACGATCGACGCCGGTGGTGGCAAAGGCGTTTTCCTTGTGTTCGCCGAAGACCACGGCCAACACCGCGCCGTCCTTGCCGGCCAGCTGGTGGGCCAGGCCGAGCAAATCCTTGTCGTGGCTGCTCAAGCGGCCACCGACCATGTCCGGCACCACGCTGATGTAAAACGCAGGTGCTGGCACTTGATGCAGCGGCAATTGCACTTCAACAGCGGCCGAGCGTTTGGTCGCCCCGCCCTGCTGCGCGCCGCTGCGGTCGATGCGCTTGATGCCGTTGGGACCGATAAAACCGATGCCATGCGGGTTCTTGCGAATGATGCCGTTCGGCCCCATCCAGCTGTGTTGCGCCGGCTGCATGGCCGCGTGCAGCGGGTGCAGGCGGTTACGGGCAATCCATTCGGCGCGGGGGTCGCGGCGGATAATGTCGCTCATCAGTGGGCCTCCGCAGGTTCACGTTGGGCCGGTGTGGACGGTTTGCTTGGCGCTGCGTCTTCAAGCAATGCGTCCGCCACCAGCTCGGCGATGTCCTTGATCAACGGACGTGGTTCGACCACGCCTTCGAGCATCGCGGTGCATTGTGGACAACCCACGGCCACCAGTTCGGCGCCGGTTTCGCGGATGTCTTCCATGCGCATGTCGGGGATCCGCTGCTTGCCCGGAATGTCGGTGATCGGCGCGCCGCCACCGCCGCCGCAGCAGCGTGAACGGAAACCGGAGCGTTGCATCTCTTTCACTTCAATCCCGAGGGCGCGCAGCACTTCTCGCGGCGCCTCGTATTCGCCGTTGTAGCGACCGAGGTAGCACGGGTCGTGATAGGTCACGCTGCTGCCTTTGTGCTGGCCGAGATTGAGCGCGCCGGCGTCGATGATTTCGGCCATGTAGGTGCTGTGGTGCTGCACCAGGTAGTTGCCGTCGAAGGCGCCGTATTCGTTTTTCAGCACGTGGAAGCTGTGCGGGTCGCAGGTGACGATGCGGTTGAAACTGTACTTGGCCAGGGTCTGGATGTTGCGCTTGGCCAGCAACTGGAAGGTCGCTTCGTCGCCTAGACGTCGGGCTACGTCACCGCTGTCGCGTTCTTCGAGGCCGAGTACCGCGAAGTCGACCTTGGCCGCTTTCAGCACTTTGACGAAGGCACGCAGGGTGCGCTGGTTGCGCATGTCGAAGGCGCCGTCGCCGACCCAGAACAACACGTCGGTGGATTTTTTCTCGCTGAGCAGATTGAGGTTCAAATCCGCCGCCCAGTTCATCCGCCCACCCGGTGCGAAACCGCCAGGGTTGTCGGTGGCAATCAGGTTTTCCAGGACTTCGGCGCCCTTGTTCGGGGTCGCGCCTTTTTCCAGGGTCAGATGGCGACGCATGTCGACGATGGCATCGACGTGCTCGATCATCATCGGGCATTCCTCGACGCAGGCACGGCAGGTGGTGCAGGACCACAGGGTTTCGGCGTCCACCAGACCGTTGACGATCGGTTGATGCGGGTTGCCCGCGTGTTCGCCGATGGCTTTGCCCGGATAGGGGCTGCCGGCGAACTTGGCATCGGTGCCGCCGGCAAGGCCGACGACCATGTCCTGAATCAGCTTTTTCGGGTTCAGCGGCTGGCCGGCGGCGAACGCCGGGCACGCGGCTTCACATTTACCGCACTGCACACAGGCATCGAAACCGAGCAGTTGGTTCCAGGTGAAATCCTTGGGTTTTTCCACGCCCAGCGGTGCGCTTGGATCGTTCAGGTCGAGCGGTTTCAAACCGGTGGAACGACCACCGCCAAAACGCTCGGCGCGACGGTGCCAGGCCAGGTGCAGGGCACCGGCGAAGGCGTGCTTCATCGGCCCGCCCCAGGTCATGCCGAAGAACAACTCGCTGACGCCCCACAGCACGCCGATCCCGAGGATCGCTGCCACCACCCAACCGCCAAAATTCTCCGGAAGGATGCCGGCGACCGGCAGAGTCAACAGGAAGAAGCTCGCCGAGAACGCCAGCAAGCTTTTCGGCAGGCGCATCCACGGCCCTTTGGACAGGCGAGCCGGCGGGTTGCGACGACGCAGGTACACAAAGATCGCACCGACGAACATCACCACTGTCATCAACAACAGCGCGTAACCGAGGATGCGGTTATGCAAGCCGAAACCGTGCACCAGAATCGCCAGCACGATGGACGCCACCGCACCACCGGCCGTGGCCACGTGGGTGTTGGCGATGTATTTGTCCCGCGCGACAACATGGTGCAAATCGACCATGTAGCGCTTGGGCATGGCGAACAGGCCACCGATCAGGTCGACCTTGGAGGCTCGGCCCCGGCGCCACATAGCCACCCGCCGCAACGCGCCGAGGACAGCAAGGCCCAGGGCAGCGAACAACAGGATTGGAAGAAGGGTGTTCAACATGGTGGAGCTCCCAAAGACCGCAGGGTCTTGCAGGCCAAACTACCTGGATGCCTTGCCCGATTCCTGTAGGAGCGAGGCTTGCCCGCGAAAGCGATGGGTCAGCCGACAACAATGTTGAATGTCAGGACGCCTTCGCGGGCAAGCCTCGCTCCTACAGGGTTATCCACAAGCTCTTAGAAATCCTTGCACAGCCGCAGCGCGTCGTAGATCGCCGCGTGCACGTTACGCTGGGCCACGCAGTCGCCGATGCGGAACAGCAGGTAGCCGTCACCGCTCTGCTCAAGGCATGGCTGCGGCTTGATCGCGAACAAGGCTTCGACGTCGATCTGGCCTTTGTTACGCGAACCGTCCTTCAGCGCGTAGTAGATTTCTTCGTCCGGGCGCACGCCGTTTTCCACGACCACCTGGTCGACCACCCGCTCCTCTTTGGCGCCGGTGTATTCGTTTTCCAGCACCGCCACCAGCTTGTCGCCTTCGCGGTAGACCTTCTCCAGCATCATGTCCCCGGTCATGATCACTTCTTTCGGGTACATGCTGCGGTAGTAAGTCGGGAACGATGTACCGCCAATCGCGACGCCCGGCTTGATGTCGTCGGTGACGATCTCGACCTGGCTGCCCTTGTCGGCGAGGAAGTCGGCGGTCGACATCCCGGTGAACTCGCAAATAGTGTCGTAGACCAGCACGTTCTTGCCCGGCGCGACCTTGCCGTCGAGCACGTCCCAGCTGCTGACCACCAGGCCTTCAGCCGCGCCCCAGTGTTCGTTCTGCTCCAGGAACGGATGGCCGCCGACAGCCAGCACCACCACATCCGGACGCAGGTCCATGATGGTCGGTGCATCAGCCGCAGTGCCCAGGCGCAGGTCAACTTTCAACCGTGCCAGTTCCAGCTGATACCAGCGGGTGATACCGGCGATCTGGTCACGCTGCGGCGCTTTCGACGCCGTGGTGATCTGCCCGCCAATGAATTCCTTTTTCTCGAACAGGGTCACGTCGTGGCCACGTTCGGCGGCCACTCGGGCGGCTTCCATCCCCGCTGGACCGGCACCGACCACCACCACCTTGCGTTTCACGCCGGTGGTTTTTTCGATGATGTGCGGCAGGCCCATGTATTCACGGGAGGTCGCCGCGTTCTGGATGCACAACACATCCAGGCCTTGATACTGACGGTCGATGCAGTAGTTCGCGCCGACGCATTGTTTGATCTGGTCGATCTGACCCATCTTGATCTTGGCGATCAGGTGCGGGTCAGCGATGTGCGCGCGAGTCATGCCGACCATGTCGACGTAACCGCCCTCCAGAATACGGGTCGCCTGGTTCGGGTCCTTGATGTTCTGTGCGTGCAGCACCGGAACCTTGACCACTTCCTTGATGCCGGCCGCCAGGTGCAGGAACGGCTCCGGCGGGTAACTCATGTTCGGAATCACGTTGGCCAGGGTGTTGTGGGTGTCGCAACCCGAACCCACGACGCCGAGGAAATCGAGCATGCCGGTGTCGTCGTAATACTTGGCAATCTGCTTCATGTCCTCGTGGGACAGGCCGTCCGGGTGGAATTCGTCACCACAGATACGCATGCCCACGCAGAAATCATCACCGACTTCGGCGCGCACGGCTTTCAACACTTCCAGACCGAATTTCATGCGGCCTTCGAAGCTGCCGCCCCATTCGTCTGTACGCTTGTTGACCCGCGGGCTCCAGAACTGGTCGATCATGTGCTGGTGCACGGCAGACAGCTCGACACCGTCCAGGCCACCGGCCTTGGCGCGGCGGGCCGCTTGGGCGTAGTTGCCGATCACCCGCCAGATTTCTTCCGGCTCGATGGTTTTGCAGGTGGCGCGGTGCACCGGTTCACGGATGCCGGACGGCGACATCAGCGTCGGCCAGTTGAAACCGTCCCAGCGCGAACGCCGGCCCATGTGGGTAATCTGAATCATGATCTTGGCGCCGTGCTTGTGCATGGCGTCGGCCAGATTCTGGAAGTGCGGAATAATGCGGTCGGTGGACAGGTTCACCGAACTCCACCACTCCTGCGGGCTGTCGATAGCCACCACGGACGAACCGCCGCAAATCGCCAGGCCGATCCCGCCCTTGGCTTTCTCTTCGTAATACTTGACGTACCGATCGGTGGTCATGCCGCCGTCGGTCGCGTAGACCTCGGCATGCGCGGTGCTGAGCACGCGGTTACGGATGGTCAGTTTGCCGATCTGGATCGGCTGGAACATTGCTTCGAAAGCCATGGCGGGTTCCTCGACTTACAACGGCTTGACGGTGAACAAACCGTCGTCGTGGCCTTCTTCGGAGCCACCGTAGACTTGTTCGGCAACGGTGCGAATCTTGCTGCCGCGGGCTTGCAGAATCTGGTCCATGGCACCGGCAAACCAGCCAGTGAACATGTAGTCGACCTTGCGCCCGACCTTGCCGTACACGTAGACGAAAGCGGAGTGTTCAAGCTTGACGCTGGCGGTGCCTTTGTCGAGGTCGATGTCCTGGATCTTGAACAGGCCCCAGCCGCGTTGCGACAGGCGCTTCATGTAGTGCTCGAACACCGCGACGCCTTCCAGGCCGTGGCATTCAGCTTCTTTTTCACACCAGTGCCAGGCGGACTTGTAGCCGGCCTTGTAGAGAATTTCGGCGTAGGCGTCGGCGCCCAGCACTTCCTCGATGCCCATGTGGTTGTTGACGAAGAAATGACGCGGTACGTACAGCATCGGCAGGGCGTCGGAGGTCCAGACACCGGTTTCGCTGTCGACTTCGATAGGCAATTGCGGGGCGATCTTGGCCATGGAAACTTAACTCCAGAAAAATTTTGGTGTTGCCCCCGGCACGGATGGCCGGGGGAAAGAATTCAGAGGTGCGGCGGCTTATTCGCCCCAGACATCTTTCAAGACGTTGACCCAGTTCTCGCCCATGATCTTGCGGACCACGCGCTCGGAATGGCCGCGCTTGAGCAGGGTTTCGGTCAGGTTCGGGAACTCGCCGACGGTGCGGATGCCCAGCGGGTTGATGATCTTGCCGAAGCTGGTCAGACGGCGGGCGTAGCCCTTGTCATGGGTCAGGTATTCGAAGAAGTCCTGGCCATGGCCCTGGGTGAAGTCGGTGCCGATGCCGATGGCGTCTTCGCCGACGATGTTCATGGTGTATTCGATGGCTTCGGCGTAGTCGTCGATGGTCGAATCGATGCCCTTGGCGAGGAACGGCGCGAACATGGTCACGCCGACGAAACCGCCGTGGTCGGCGATAAACTTCAGTTCTTCATCGGATTTGTTGCGCGGGTGAATTTTCAGACCCGACGGCAGGCAATGGGAGTAGCAGACCGGTTTCTTCGATTCGAGGATGACTTCTTCGGAAGTCTTGGAACCGACGTGGGACAGGTCGCACATGACCCCGACGCGGTTCATCTCGGCAACGATTTCGCGACCGAAGCCCGACAGGCCGCCATCACGCTCGTAGCAACCGGTACCGACCAGGTTCTGGGTGTTGTAGCACATCTGCACGATACCGACGCCGAGCTGCTTGAACACCTCGACATAGCCGATCTGGTCTTCGAAGGCGTGAGCATTCTGGAAGCCGAACAGGATGCCGGTCTTGCCCTGCTCCTTGGCTTTACGGATGTCGGCGGTGGTGCGAACCGGAATCACCAGGTCGCTGTTTTCGCGGATCAGCTTCTGGCTGGCGGCGATGTTGTTGACGGTGGCCTGAAAGCCCTCCCACACCGACACGGTGCAGTTGGCCGCGGTCAGACCGCCCTTGCGCATGTCTTCAAACAGCTCGCGGTTCCACTTGGCAATAATCAGCCCGTCGATAACGATGCTGTCGGCGTGCAATTCGGCTGGGCTCATCAGGCTGTCCCCTATTAGCGATTCATGCGCCGAATCGTGTGCCGGCGCTTTGGGGCCAGCATATGCCTGAGTACCGGTGCAGCCGGGTGCAAAAACGACAGGGGGTTTGCCGAAAGCGTCAATCTGCGACAAAGGGTCGTCGTTGAACGTCGCGGGCCACCTGTTCAAGGACTTGCGCATGGGCCAGAATTCGCCGCATTACGGAATTTGGGCCAAAAAAGGGGCTGAGGCGCAATGAAATCGATCTTACTGGCAATGGCACTGATAGCGACCGGCGTACAGGCGGCTGAAGAGTCCGACATCAACCCCTGCGATGCGGTCGAAAACGAAGTCCAGACCCTGGAATGCTCGGTCTACAGCCGAACCACCGCCGAAGACCTGCTCAAAGACAACTACCAGAGCCTGACCGAGCGCATGCAAACGCTCTACGGCAAGAACCCGACGCAACTGGCCGACATCAACGCCAAACTCAAGACCGCCCAGCAGCAATGGCTGAAAACCCGGGATGCGGATTGCACAGTTGAAGCGTTTCCGGCGACCAGCGGCAGCAAGGCGTTCACTATTGCGCAGAACGATTGCGTGGCGCGGATGAGTGATGAGCGGTCGGAGTTTTTGGAGTCGATTGGGCAGGAGTGATTAAGAGCTGAGCTTATTGTTTCTACACCCTGCCAACGCGAGCGGTAAGCTGCACACCATAATTTGGTAGAGGGATTCAAATGAAAATCTGCGGCATCGAAATCAAAGGCAGCGAAGCGATCATCGCCGTGGCCTCCCTCGACGATCAGGTACTGAGCCACGTCGCCCTGGCCACCAAGAAAATCGCCCTCGACGATGACGACGAAGCCGCCAACGTCAAAGTCTTTGCCGCTCAGGTGGCGTCGTTTGTCCGTGAGAATTCAATCGACCGGATCGCGATCAAGAAGCGCAGCAAGAAAGGCGAATTCGCCGGTGGGCCGACCACGTTCAAGATCGAGGGCGTTTTTCAGTTGCTGGAGAATTGCGAGGTGATTCTGCTGTCGCCGCAGACGATCAATGCGCAGAACAAGAAGTTTGATTTTGAGCTGCCGGGGACGCTGAACAAGTATCAGCATGAGGCTTACAAAGCCGCCTGTTCGGCACTGATGAAAAAGTAAACGCGACACGACCTGTAGGAGCGAGGCTTGCCCGCGAAGGCGGAGTGTCAACGACGGTGATTTCGATTGAGGCGGCCTCTTCGCGGGCAAGCCTCGCTCCTACAGGATTCGGTTTTTTCCGTTGGTGGTGTCAGGCCTTTTGGGTTTGTCGGCGGTCTTCCCGCGGACACCGCTCAAACTTCGCCCGATAACTGCGGGTGAAGTACGACGGCGATTCAAACCCGCACGCAATGCTCACTTCCAGCACACTCATATCGGTCTGCCGCAGCAACTGCCGCGCCTTCTCCAGTCTTAACCGCAGGTAGAAATTGCTCGGTGTGTCGTTCAGGTGCAACCGAAACAACCGCTCCAGCTGCCGCCGCGTCACCTTGATCGACTCCGCCAGCTCCAGCGTGGTCAGCGGCGGTTCGCTGTGCTGTTCCATCTCGCCGATCACGTGAACGAGCTTCTTGTTGTTGATGCCATAGCGCGTGGCGACTTCCATGCGCTGGTGGTCTTTGCGCGGGCGGATGCGGCCGAGTACGAATTGTTCGCTAACCTGGATCGCCAGTTCCGGGCCGTGGGCCTGGGCGATGAGGTCGAGCATCAGGTCAATGGAGGCGGTGCCGCCAGCGGATGTGATGCGCCGACGGTCGATCTCGAACAGCTCCTGAGTGACGCTGAGCTGTGGATAAGATTCCTTGAACGCGTCGATGGCTTCCCAGTGCAGGGTCAGGCGATGCCCATCAAGTAAGCCGGCCTCGGCGAGAACGAAGCTGCCGGTGTCGATGGCGCCGAGGGTCACGCCTTCGTTGTCCAGTCGGCGCAGCCAGTGTTCCAGAGCTGGCGTGGCGAATTTCAGCGGTTCAAAACCGGCGACCACCAATAAGGTCGCGCCTTTCTTCAGCGGTTCCAGTGCTGCATCGGCGTTGACCGACATGCCGTTGCTGGCCAAAACCGCCCCGCCATCCGCGCTCAGCACGTGCCAGCGATACAGCTCGCCGCGAAAGCGATTGGCGACCCGCAGCGGCTCGATGGCCGAGATGAAACCGATGGCCGAGAAACCCGGCATCAACATGAAGTAGAAATCCTGGGACATGGAGCGCACTCGATTCGCGGGTAGCGTGTGCTGTTGATACGCCACTTGCGAGCGGCATTCAAGAGCACAGGTCGCTGCAGTGCAAGAGCTGGTCGCCGCAGTGCGTTTTCATGGGCGCCTAGCTGCGTAACTTGGCATCACCGGCGCACAAAGACGACCGGACCCACAATAACGAACTGCCGAGGAAACCTGAGATGAAACGACTGATCAGCAGCTGTGTTCTTGCACTCAGCGGTACCGCTTTCCTGAGCGCCAGCGTCATGGCCGCCGAACCTGCATCGTGCCAGAACGTGCGCATGGGCGTCGTGAACTGGACCGATGTAATCGCCACCAGCGCCATGACCCAGGTCCTGCTCGACGGCCTCGGCTACAACACCAAACAAACCAGCGCGTCCCAGCAAATCATTTTCGCCGGGATCCGCGACCAGCGCCTGGACCTGTTCCTGGGCTACTGGAACCCGCTGATGACTCAAACCATCACGCCGTTCGTCGATGGCAAGCAGGTCAAAGTGCTTGAGGCGCCCAGCCTGAAAGACGCCCGCGCCACCCTCGCGGTTCCGACTTACCTCGCCGACAAGGGCCTGAAAACCTTCGCCGACATCGCCAAATTCGAGAAAGAGCTGGGCGGCAAGATCTACGGCATCGAGCCAGGCTCGGGCGCCAACACGCAGATCAAAGAGATGATCGCCAAGAACCAGTTCGGTCTCGGCAAATTCCAGCTGGTCGAGTCCAGCGAAGCCGGAATGCTGTCGGCGGTGACCCGGGCGACCAAACGCAACGAAGCCATCGTGTTCTTCGGCTGGGCGCCGCACCCGATGAACGTCAACGTGAAGATGACTTACCTCACCGGCAGCGACGACGCCCTGGGCCCGAACGAAGGCATGGCGACTGTCTGGACCGTCACTTCGCCGACCTACGCCGAGCAATGCCCGAACATCGGCCGCTTACTGAGCAACCTGACCTACACAGCCGAAGACGAGAGCCGGATGATGCAGCCGCTGCTGGATCACAAGGACGCCTTCGAATCGGCCAAGCAATGGCTGAAAGATCACCCGCAAGACAAGCAGCGCTGGCTGGAAGGTGTAACCACCTTCGATGGCAAACCAGCAGCTGAAAACCTGCAACTGACCAGCAAGTAGCTCTTCAGCAAACAGACCCAAACCGAACCACCGATTCGCAGCCCGACCGGGCTGCGAACGGGACCACCACGCCTGCAAGGAACCACCTCATGAACCACGACGTCATCATCACCTGCGCACTTACCGGTGCTGGCGACACGACCAGCAAAAGCCCACACGTGCCGGTCACCCCGAAACAAATCGCTGCTGCCGCCGTGGAAGCCGCCAAGGCCGGCGCCACCGTGGTCCACTGCCATGTTCGCAACCCGCAAACCGGCAAATTCAGCCGTGACGTGGCGCTGTACCGCGAAGTCATGGAGCGCATCCGCGAAGCTGACGTCGACATCATCGTCAACCTCACTGCCGGCATGGGCGGCGACCTGGAAATCGGCGCGGGTGAGAACCCGATGGAGTTCGGCCCGAACACCGATCTGGTCGGCCCGCTGACCCGTCTGGCCCACGTCGAAGAACTGCTGCCGGAAATCTGCACCCTCGATTGCGGCACCCTGAACTTCGGCGACGGCGACACCATTTACGTCTCCACCCCGGCGCAGCTGCGTGCAGGCGCCAAACGCATTCAAGAGCTGGGCGTCAAAGCCGAGCTGGAAATTTTCGACACCGGTCACCTGTGGTTCGCCAAGCAGATGATCAAGGAAGGCCTGCTCGACGACCCGCTGTTCCAGCTGTGCCTGGGCATCCCTTGGGGCGCACCGGCGGACACCACCACCATGAAAGCCATGGTCGACAACCTGCCGGCAAACGCAGTGTGGGCCGGGTTCGGCATCGGTCGCATGCAGATGCCGATGGCGGCGCAAGCGGTGCTGCTGGGCGGCAACGTGCGGGTCGGCCTGGAAGACAACATCTGGCTGGACAAGGGCGTGTTGGCGACCAATGGCCAACTGGTCGAACGCGCCTCGGAAATCCTCAGCCGCCTCGGCGCCCGGGTTCTGACACCGGCTGAGGGCCGGGCAAAAATGGGCCTGACCAAGCGCGGTTAACCACACTCCAACCCTTTTGTAGGAGCCGGCTTGCCGGCGATGAGGCCGGTCCATCCGCCCTATTTTTTTGGCAGGAACACCGCCATCGCCAGCAAGCTGGCTCCTACAGGGTCCACCGAATTTTTTAGGAAGTTGCCATGACCTTCATCACCGAAATCAAAACCTTCGCCGCCCTGGGCAGCGGTGTCATCGGCAGCGGTTGGGTGTCCCGCGCCCTCGCCCACGGCCTTGATGTTGTGGCCTGGGACCCGGCGCCCGGCGCTGAAGCCGCGCTGCGCAAACGCGTCGCCAATGCCTGGGGCGCACTGGAGAAACAAGGCCTGGCACCCGGCGCGTCGCAGGATCGCCTGCGCTTTGTCGCAACCATCGAAGAGTGTGTTCGCGATGCCGATTTCATCCAGGAAAGCGCCCCTGAACGCCTGGAGCTGAAGCTGGAACTGCACAGCAAAATCAGCGCCGCAGCCAAGCCCAATGCCCTGATCGGTTCCAGCACCTCGGGCCTGTTGCCGAGCGAGTTCTACGAGAGCTCGACCCACCCGGAACGCTGCGTCGTCGGTCACCCGTTCAACCCGGTTTACCTGCTGCCATTGGTGGAAGTGGTCGGAGGCAAGAACACGGCCCCCGAAGCCGTACAAGCGGCCATGAAAGTCTACGAATCCTTGGGCATGCGCCCGCTGCACGTGCGCAAGGAAGTGCCGGGATTCATCGCCGACCGTTTGCTCGAAGCGCTGTGGCGTGAGGCCCTGCACTTGGTCAACGACGGTGTGGCGACCACCGGTGAAATCGACGATGCGATTCGCTTTGGTGCAGGTCTGCGCTGGTCGTTCATGGGCACGTTTTTGACCTACACCCTGGCGGGTGGCGACGCTGGCATGCGCCATTTCATGGCACAGTTCGGTCCGGCGTTGCAGTTGCCGTGGACGTATCTGCCAGCACCGGAGCTGACCGACAAGCTGATTGATGATGTGGTGGACGGCACCAGCGATCAGTTGGGCAAACACAGCATTTCGGCGCTGGAGCGCTATCGTGATGACTGCCTGCTGGCGGTGCTGGAGGCGGTGAAGACCACCAAAGAGAAGCATGGGATGGCGTTCGCCGACTAAACCCCGCCGCCACTTGTAGGAGCGAGGCTTGCCCGCGAAGAGGCCGGTACATCCGACGGATCTCTTGTGGCAGGAATACCGCCTTCGCGGGCAAGCCGTGCTCCTACAGGTTTCACCCATTTTCGGATATGACGACATGCCCGCACTGACCACTTACCAAACCAAAATCATCCCCGACTGGGTCGACTACAACGGCCACCTGCGCGACGCGTTTTACCTGCTGATTTTCAGCTACGCCACCGACGCGCTGATGGACCGGCTGGGCATGGACAGCAACAACCGCGAAGCCAGCGGCAATTCGCTGTTCACCCTCGAACTGCACCTCAATTACCTGCATGAAGTGAAGCTCGACGCCGACGTAGAAGTGCACACCCAGATCATCGCTCACGACAGTAAACGCCTGCACCTCTATCACAGCCTGCACCTGGTCGGTGACGACAAAGAGCTGGCGGGCAACGAGCAGATGTTGCTGCACGTCGACCTTGCCGGCCCCCGCTCCGCGCCGTTCAGCGAAGACACGCTGGGCAAGCTGCAAGCCATCGTTGCGCAACAAACCGACCTGCCCACCCCTGACTACATTGGCCGAGTGATCGCTTTACCCCCAAAAAAATAACAAGGAGATCGCCATGAACACCGCCGCCGCTTTTGCTGACTTTCGTACTTATCCGTTGATCAGCGCGCTCAGTGGCGTGCAGGCCCTGGCGGATCGCGTTCTCGTGAAATGGGCCGATGACCGTGTCAGCCCCTTCCATCATCAATGGTTGCGTGACAACTGCCCTTGCCCGCAGTGCGTCTACACGGTGACCCGTGAGCAGGTGCTGGAAATCGTCGACGTTGCGCAAGACCTGATGCCCGCAGAGACAAGCGTCGACCCTGAAGGTTGCCTCTGCATCCAGTGGCAGGACGGTCACCTCAGCCGCTTCGATCCGGGCTGGTTGCGGGCCCACGCCTATGACGACGAGTCCCGCGCCGAACGCCGCGCCGGCAAGCCAAAATCCCGTCTGTGGAAAAGCGACTTGTCGCTGCCGGTGTTCGATTATCAAGCGCTGATGGACGACAACGACGCCTTGTTGCAATGGCTGTTGGCGGTACGCGATATCGGCCTGACGCAAGTGCGCGGCGTGCCCACCGAACCCGGTTCGTTGAAGCTGATCGCCCAGCGGATTTCCTTCATCCGCGAGAGCAATTTCGGCGTGCTGTTCAACGTGCAATCCAAGGCCGATGCCGACAGTAACGCCTACACCGCTTTCAACCTGCCGTTGCACAGCGACTTGCCGACCCGGGAGTTGCAACCGGGGCTGCAATTTCTGCATTGCCTGGTCAATGACGCCGACGGAGGCGAGAGCATTTTCGTCGACGGTTTTGCCATCGCCCAAGCACTGCGCGAGGAAGATCCCGAATCGTTCAAGGCCCTGTGCGAAATCCCCGTGGAGTTTCGCAACAAGGACCGTCACAGCGACTATCGCTGCCTCGCACCGGTCATCGCTCTGGATGCGCTGGGGCAGGTGTCTGAAATTCGTATGGCGAACTTTTTGCGCGGGCCGTTTGATGCCTCGATCGAGGACATGCCCAAGTTATACCGCGCTTATCGCCGCTTTATTGCCATGACTCGCGAGCCTCGTTTCAGGCTGATGCAACGGCTCAAGCCCGGGGAGTTGTGGTGCTTCGATAACCGTCGCACGCTGCATGCGCGCAATGCGTTTGATCCCGCCAGTGGTGCCCGGCATTTCCAGGGGTGCTATGTCGATCGGGATGAGTTGTTGTCGCGGATCCTCGTGCTACAACGCTAGACCGCGTCATCGTTTTTCGCGGGCAAGCCTCGCTCCTACAGAGTTAGCGCTGCTTCTGTAGGAGCGAGGCTTGCCCGCGAAGGCGCCAGCACAGACACCCCCTATTCCCCGGATGCACAGGCAAAAAAAACCCCGATCAAGCCGTGACAGGATCGGGGCAGAGGTGGGTACTGTTGAGGAGCCGTTGCGCGAGGGTGACCAAACCTTCGTGAAGCCAGCTGAATCCAGTGTGCCCACTCCTATCCTTCGCGAGTTAGCCGAAAACGACCTGTTCATAGGTATTGCGGCCATTGCGACAAATCGTCCTTGCCGACGCCAACGGCCCCTACGAGAATCGAACCACGACACCGTTCCCTGAAGAAGGATTGCGTCATGATGCACGCCGATTTGATTGACCAGGAAGACCTGTTGGGCCAGCTGAAATCGTTGGGCTTTCAAGTACCGAACGGCTCCACCGCCGAGCAGGCTTGCGAATGCGCGGTGAGAGGATTGAACAACGAACGGGCGACCGTGCTGCGCACCATGGTCAAGCAGATGTACACCAGCAGCGCGACCATCCTGCCGGCAGTGCGTCAGGCTATCGACAAGCAGCTGCTGCCGGCATTGGCTGAATACCAACAAAGCCATCGCGCCTGACACTTCGGCGGTTTGCTAGAGTGGTGGCTTCCTGACCACCACGAGCGATCGCTGATGTTCCGAATCCAACACTGCCAGTCCGGCGAACAAGCGGGCTGGCTGCCTTTGCGCCAGGCACTCTGGCCTGATGCTTCGGAACAGGAGCATCGGGACGAAATCGCCGAACAGCTGCGCCAGCCGCAACGCTATATCAACTTCGTCGCTTACGACGCCGGGGAGCAACCCGTCGGCCTGGCCGAAGCCTCATTGCGCCACGACTACGTCAATGGCACCGACAGCTCGCCGGTGGTGTTCCTGGAAGGTATCTACGTGGTGCCGCAGCAGCGCCGCCATGGAGTGGCCGCACGACTGATCGAACACGTGGCGCAATGGGGACGGGAACGCGGTTGTGTGGAAATGGCCTCGGACACCGACGTCGATAACCTGCCGAGCCAGGAGACGCACAAAGCGCTCGGTTTCGAGGAAACCGAGCGCGTCGTGTTTTTCAGGCGTCAGCTCTGATCAGAGCCTTACGCTGGCGAAGGTCGACTCGTTGCGCGCCTGACTCAATGCCGACAACGGCCCGGACAACGGAGACAGCACCAACGCTTGCGGCAGCGGCATCATCGCCACCTGTTGCGTGGTGTTGGAGCCTACGCGTTCGTCACGCGGCGGAATGCCGAAGTATTCGCGGTAGCACTTGGAGAAGTGCGGCGTGGACACGAAACCGCACACCGACGCCACTTCGATGATCGACATCGGCGTTTGCTTGAGCAACTGCCGGGCACGGATCAGGCGCAGTTTAAGGTAGTAACGCGACGGCGAGCAGTGCAGGTATTTCTGGAACAACCGCTCGAGTTGCCGACGTGACACGGCGACGTACACCGCCAGTTCGTCGAGGTCGATCGGCTCTTCGAGGTTGGCTTCCATCAGCGCGACGATTTCCTGCAACTTCGGCTGGTTGGTGCCGAGCATGTGCTTGAGCGGCACGCGCTGGTGATCCTGTTCGTTGCGGATGCGCTCGTAGACGAACATCTCCGAAATCGCGGCGGACAGTTCACGCCCGTGATCACGGCTGATCAGGTGCAGCATCATGTCCAGCGGCGCGGTGCCGCCGGAGCTGGTGAAACGGTTACGGTCGAGGGTGAACAGGCGGGTACTCATCGCCACGCGCGGGAAAGCTTCCTGCATCGAGGCCAGACATTCCCAGTGCACGCTGCAATCAAAACCGTCCAGCAGGCCGGCGCACGCCAGGGCCCAGCTGCCGGTGCAGACCGCACCCAGACGCTTGGATTGACGTGCCTGGCTTTGCAGCCATGAGACGTGTTCACGAGTTACCGTGCGCTGAATACCGATACCGCCGCAGACAATGATGGTGTCCATGGAAGGTGCTTTGTGCATGGAGGCGTCGGGGGTGATCTGCAGACCGTCACTGGCCCAGACCTGACCACCATCGACGGTGAGCGTGGTCCAGCGATACAGCTCGCGACCGGACAATTGGTTGGCCATGCGCAGGGGTTCTACGGCGGAGGCCAGAGAAATAAGCGTGAAATTGTCCAGCAGCAGAAAGCCGATGGATTGAGGCGCACGGTTCTGGGGTTGAGCCCCGGAGTTGAACGTCGTCATCGCGGTATCTCCTCACACAAAGCAGGTGATGGCCTCAGGCGGAGGCTCTTGTTATTGCCATCGTTCTCGCGTGGGAGACGGGCTTTGTAATGACAGAGCAATTGCCATGCCTAAAATTGAATACGCGTTCAATAACTCCTGAAAACGACGTCGCAGCCTGTCTATATAAGCCGCGTCACGAGTAGGGGTTATAAGTGGCATTCACAGGGGTAAGCGCTCTGCCGCGTTGCGTGTGAGCAAATCGGTAGCACTTGTGGGAACAGGCCTGCGACGACTTCGGAAAGAGTGTCACCGCAGGCACAGGGGACGGACGGTCAGGGCCGGTTTGGATCCCTGACGTGTTGCAATGCGCTTATCTGTAAGCGACGCGCCAAAACGTGGCGCGTTTTCAATACGGTGTTCACTTAGCGCGCAGTTTTGACTGGTCTGACGTCTTCGCGGGCAAGCCTCGCTCCTACAAGAGCACCGCACGATCCCTGTAGGAGCGAAGCTTGCTCGCGAATGGGATCGCCTCGGTCTCAGCACTCAACCGCGCTAACCGCCAACCCGCCCCGCGATGTCTCTTTATATTTGTCATGCATATCCGCACCGGTATCTCGCATGGTGCGGATCACCCGGTCCAGCGAAATAAAGTGCTGGCCGTCACCACGCAACGCCATCTGCGCCGCGTTGATCGCTTTCACTGCAGCAATCGCGTTGCGTTCGATGCACGGCACCTGCACCAACCCGCCGACCGGGTCGCAGGTCAGGCCGAGGTTGTGTTCCAGGCCGATTTCCGCCGCGTTGCACAGCTGCTCCGGCGTGGCGCCGAGAATCTCCGCCAACCCGGCCGCCGCCATCGCGCAAGCCGATCCGACTTCGCCCTGGCAACCGACTTCCGCGCCGGAGATGGAGGCGTTCTTCTTGCACAGAATCCCCACCGCTGCGGCACCGAGGAAATAGTCGACCACGTTGGCGTCCGTCACCACCTCGCTGAACTTCATGAAGTAGTGCAACACCGCCGGAATGATCCCCGCCGCGCCATTGGTCGGCGCCGTGACCATGCGCCCGCCGGCCGCGTTTTCTTCGTTGACCGCGAGGGCGAACAGGTTGACCCATTCCATCGCGCTCAGGGTCGAGCCAATGACGTTGGGCTTGTTCAATTCTTGCAGGCTGCGGTGCAATTTGGCCGCGCGACGGCGCACATTCAGGCCGCCGGGCAGGATGCCTTCGTGCTTGAGGCCTTGCTCGACGCAATCCTGCATGGCCCGCCAGAGTTTCATCAGGCCGGCGCGGATTTCGTCTTCGCTGCGCCAGACCTTCTCGTTGGCCATCATCAATTCGGCCACGCGCAGGTTGTGCTTCTGGCAGAGGCTGAGCAGCTCGGCGGCGCTGGAGAAATCGTACGGCAACACCGTGCGATCCAGATCCACCACACCGCTGGAAGCTTGTGCTTCATCGACGACAAAGCCACCGCCGACGGAATAGTAGGTGTCGCGATGCAGCTCACCGTCATCGCCTTCGGCGACCAGGGTCATGGCGTTCGGATGGAACGGCAGGTTTTCGTCGATCAGGCGCATGTCCCGGGCCCAGATGAACGGCACCGGCAAGCGGCCATCCAGCAACAGGGTGTGGGTTTCGCGCAGGGTTTCAATGCGGATGCCGATTTGCGACGGATCGATCGCGTCCGGCCATTCGCCCATCAGGCCCATGATCACCGCGTTGTCGCTGCCGTGCCCAATGCCGGTGGCCGACAACGAACCATAAAGCTGTACCTCGACACGCCGCACTTGCTCCAAAAGCCCCTGTTCACGCAAACCTTGCACGAACAGCGCCGCGGCGCGCATCGGCCCCACGGTGTGCGAACTGGAAGGGCCGATGCCGATTTTGAACAGGTCGAAAACGCTGATAGCCATTACTGCCGAACTCCTGGATATGCCAACTCCAGGCGCAAAAGCGCCCGGTGACGGAGCTGCTACGCTCAAGCTGCAATCCGCCGGTATGACTGCATCATCAGGCTTTTACCGTGTCGCTCGACGTCCAGTACCGACGCACTCTTGTCCACCAGCGCCGTGTGCGTTTTACGCTGCTTTTTCGCCGTTTTTTTGCGGCTCAGGTGGGCAAACGGGGCTGAAAAAATCTGTAAACGACGTCACCGACACTGGATGCGACCATCCCTGTACTGGATACGACGCACCCTGTAGGCGTCAGATTTTCACTGGTACATGATCGTATCGACTCGATTGCAAGGCGCCGTGGTAGAGCTGTCTCCAAAACGCCATCCAACCGCAACCTATAAGTGCGGTGGTCCACAGTCGGAACACTGCCAAAAAAAACACCAAGGAGTCCATCCATGAAAGGTTCCCCGTCGTTGTTGTTGGCCGCCATGCTGAGTCTGCCGTTACTGGCTCAAGCCGCAGAACCCGCTCAGTGCAGTACCGTAAACTTCTCCGATGTCGGCTGGACTGACATTACTGTCACCACCGCCACCACCAGCGTCGTGCTCGATGCCCTGGGCTACAAAACCAAAACCACAATGATTTCCGTGCCGGTGACCTACAAGTCGCTGGCCGACGGCAAGAACATGGACGTATTCCTGGGTAACTGGATGCCGACCATGGAAAACGACATCAAGGCCTACCGCGACGCCGGCACCGTGGACACCCTGCGTGCCAACCTCGAAAACGCAAAATACACACTCGCCGTCCCGGAAGAGTTGTATAACAAAGGTCTGAAAGATTTCGCCGACATCGCCAAGTTCAAGAAAGAACTCGACGGCAAGATCTATGGCATCGAACCGGGTAACGACGGCAACCGTCTGATCCAGAGCATGATCGACAAAGACGCCTTCGGCTTGAAAGCCGCCGGTTTCAAGGTGGTCGAATCCAGCGAAGCCGGCATGCTCTCGCAAGTCGATCGCGCCCAGCGCCGCAACACCGCCGTGGTGTTCCTGGGCTGGGAACCGCACCCGATGAACACACGATTCAAGATGAAGTACCTGACTGGCGGCGACGAGTTCTTCGGCCCCAACTTCGGTCAGGCGACCATCTTCACCAATACCCGCAAGGGTTATGCCCAGGAATGCAGCAACGTTGGACAGTTGCTGAAAAACCTGGTGTTCACCCTCGACATGGAAAGCACGCTGATGGGCAACGTCCTGGACGACAAAATGAAGCCTGACGCGGCCGCCAAGGCCTGGCTGAAGAAGAATCCACAGGTGCTCGATACCTGGCTCGCTGGCGTGACCACCATTGACGGTAAACCAGGCCTGGAGGCCGTTAAAGCCAAGCTCGCGCAGTAATCGCTTACGCCGGGCGGGCTCGCCCGCCCGGGCTGTTTATTTCCTTGCATGCGGACGTTCACTACCATGCTGATTGATCAGAAAATACCTCTAGGCCAGTACATCGCGGGCTTCGTTGAATGGTTGACGCAACACGGCGCCAACACCTTCGACGCAATCGCCGTGTCACTGGAAACGATGATCCACGGCGTGACTTTTGCGCTGACCTGGTTCAACCCGCTGGCATTGATCGGCCTCATCGCGCTACTGGCACACTTTATTCAACGAAAATGGGGGCTGACTGCTTTCGTCATCGCTTCCTTCCTGCTGATCCTCAATCTGGGGTACTGGCAGGAAACCATGGAAACCCTAGCCCAGGTGTTGTTCGCCACCCTGGTCTGCGTGGTCATCGGCGTGCCGCTGGGCATCGTCGCCGCGCACAAACCGATGTTCTACACCCTGATGCGTCCGGTGCTCGATCTGATGCAGACCGTACCGACCTTCGTTTACCTCATTCCTACCCTGACCCTCTTCGGTCTGGGTGTGGTCCCGGGTCTGATCTCCACGGTGGTGTTCGCGATTGCCGCGCCTATCCGCCTGACTTACCTGGGTATTCGCGATGTCCCGGAAGAATTGATGGACGCAGGCAAAGCCTTTGGCTGCTCGCGACGTCAGCTGCTCTCACGGATTGAATTGCCCCACGCCATGCCAAGCATCGCGGCCGGTATCACCCAGTGCATCATGCTGTCGTTGTCGATGGTGGTGATTGCGGCACTGGTGGGCGCCGACGGCCTGGGCAAACCCGTGGTCAACGCACTGAACACTGCTGATATCGCCCTGGGCTTCGAAGCAGGCCTGGCGATCGTATTGCTGGCGATCATGCTCGACCGTATCTGCAAACAACCCGACGCTAAAGTAGGGGGTGACGCATGAGCATTATTCGCTTCGAAGACGTCGACGTGATCTTCACCAAAGATCCGCGCGAAGCCTTGAAACTTCTCGACCAGGGCATGACCCGTAACGAGATCCTGAAAAAGACCGGGCAGATCGTCGGCGTCGAAAAGGCCAGCCTGGATATCGAGAAAGGCGAAATCTGCGTGCTGATGGGCCTGTCCGGCTCCGGCAAATCCAGCCTGCTGCGTTGCATCAACGGCCTCAACACCGTGAGCCGTGGCAAGCTGTTCGTCGAGCATGAAGGCAAGCAGATCGACATCGCTTCCTGCACCCCGGCGGAACTGAAAATGATGCGCACCAAGCGCATTGCGATGGTGTTCCAGAAGTTCGCCCTGATGCCATGGCTGACGGTGCGCGAGAACATCAGTTTCGGTCTGGAAATGCAGGGTCGGCCGGAGAAGGAACGCAAACGACTGGTCGATGAAAAACTTGAGCTGGTGGGCCTGACCCAATGGCGCAACAAGAAACCCAACGAGCTTTCCGGCGGTATGCAACAACGTGTGGGCCTGGCCCGAGCGCTGGCGATGGACGCCGACATTCTGCTGATGGACGAACCGTTTTCGGCCCTCGACCCATTGATCCGCCAAGGCCTGCAGGACGAACTGCTGGAGCTGCAAAGCAAGCTGAACAAAACCATCGTCTTCGTGAGCCACGACCTCGATGAAGCACTGAAGCTGGGCAGCCGTATCGCGATCATGAAAGACGGTCGGATCGTCCAGTACAGCAAGCCGGAAGAAATCGTTCTCAACCCGGCGGACGACTATGTGCGGACCTTTGTCGCCCACACCAATCCGCTGAACGTTTTGTGCGGTCGCAGCCTGATGCGCACCCTGGACAACTGCAAGCGCATCAACGGGTCGGTCTGCCTGGATCCGGGTGGCGATTCGTGGCTGGACCTGGCGGAAGGCAACACCATCAAAGGCGCACGCCAGAACGGTGCGAGCCTGGACCTGCAGAACTGGATCCCAGGGCAAGCAGTGGAAGGCCTGGGCCGTCGCCCAACGCTGGTGGACTCCAACATCGGCATGCGCGATGCGCTGCAGATTCGTTATCACACCGGCAACAAACTGGTGCTGCACGACAACAACAAAGTGGTCGGGATTCTCGGCGACAGCGAGCTGTATCACGCACTGCTCGGCAAGAACCTGGGGTAAGGCAACACACACAAAAACGCCGCGACAGGATCGCGGCGTTTTTGTTTGTGGATATCGGGTGATGCAGTGTTGAAGTTGAAGCCCCCATCGCCAGCAGGCTGGCTCCCACATTGAAATGCATTCTCTTGTGGGAGCCAGCCTGCTGGCGATAAAGGCGACGCGGTGCTTCAGACTGAAACACCGCGTCACTTACAACTTATTAGCTATAAACCCGGCCAAGGAGCTGCCGATGGCTTTCAAACTGATCGAGCACGTCACGAGTGATCTGATCCTGAGTGAAGCCCATCAAGTCGTAGTCCTGGCTGCCATTGTGCAGGTACACCTCGGCGCGGTAGTAACGGGCGCGAGGTTCATCGGCACTTTCAGCCGACACCGTGTCGCTCGCCGCTGCCAGATAGCCGTCCAGGCTCACTTCGTAGACAAAAGGGTTGCCCTCTTCCATCTCGATGCGCACGCCCATGCAACGCTTGGATTTGCCCAGCAACGTTTGCACGTCCAGGCCTTTACCACGCAATTGCACCACGGCCTCTTCCAGCGCAGGGCTGACTTGCTTGTCCATGAAACGCTGAACGATCGACTGGTTCGGCTGCAGGTCCAACTGAGTCAGACGCTCGCTGAAACCACGACGACCGCGCGCCGCCAACTCCGCTTGCTCCTGTTCGATCTGCACGTCCTGGCGCATGGCCTTGTGCAAGCCGAACATGAAGAACACCAGCACCACCGAGAACGGCAGACCGGCCAGCACCACCATGGTTTGCATGGCTTCGAAGTTACCGGCGAACAGCAGGCCGATGGTCACCAGGGTGATCACAACGGACCAGAAGATCCGCAGCCAGTGCGGCGCATCTTCGTCGACGTTGCCGCCCTTGCACGAAAGGTTGGCCATCATCACCGCGCCGGAATCCGCCGGGGTCAGGAACAACACGAAACCGACGAAAATCGACACGCCGATCACCACTTTCGACGCCGGGTAATGCTCAAGCAACTGGTAGATCGCCATGGATGGCTGTTGCAGCGCCGTCTTCCCGAGCTCCACCGCCCCGTGGTTCATCACCAGGTCCAGGGCCGAGTTACCGAAGATCGACAGCCACGCCAGGGTGAAACCCAACGGAATCAGCAGCACGCCGGCCACCAGTTCACGCACGGTACGACCACGGGAAATACGCGCGATGAACATGCCCACGAATGGGGCCCAGGAAATCCACCAGGCCCAGTAGAACAGGGTCCACAGGCCCAACCAACGGTCGGACTTCTCACTGTCGCCTTCGTACACATAGAGGTCGAAGGTCTTCAGCACCACGCCGTTCAGGTAGTCACCGACGTTTTGCACGAAACCGTTAAGCAGGTGCAAGGTCGGGCCGAACAGCAGCACGAAAATCAGCAAGCCGCTGAACAGCACGATGTTCAGGTTGGACAGACGACGGATGCCGTTTTCCACGCCGGACACGGCGGCGATGGTCGCCACGGTGCTCATCACGATGATCACGATCAACAGGTTGGTGTTGCTGTGTTCCATGCCGAACAGGTTTTCAAGGCCCGACGACACTTGCAGCGAACCAATCCCCAGGTTCGTCACCAGACCCAACAGGGTCACGAACATGCCGAAGCCGTCCACCGCGTGACCGGCCGCGCCCTTGACCCAACGCTCACCGACCAGCGGATACAGCGCCGAACGCAACGCCAGCGGCTGGTTATGACGGTAGGCAAAGTACGCCACGGCCAGGCCGACCAAGGCGTAAATCGCCCAGCCGTGCAGGCCCCAGTGCAGGAAGGTCAGCTGTACCGCCTGACGCGCGGCCAGGTTGCTGGCCGAAACGCCTTCCGGCGGGTTGAAGTAGTGGTCCAGCGGCTCGGACGCACCGAAGTACAACAGCGAGATGCCGATACCCGAGGAGAACAGCATCCCCGCCCAGGCGCCGTAGCTAAAGTCCGGGGTATCGTCCTTGCTGCCCAGTTTGAGCTTGCCGTAGGACGAAAACGCCAGGCCGACCACAAATACCAGGTAAGCGGCGATCACCACCATGTAGTACCAGCCAAAGCTGCGGGACAGCCACGCCTGGGCGATACCGAGCAATCTGCCAGCCTCTTGCGGGGCGATGATCAGAATGGCGGTCAACAGCAGAATCAGCGCGGTAGAGGTGTAGAACACCCAACCGTTGACCGTCACCTTCTCGGGCGGGGTCTTTATTAGAGAGGCAGAACTCATGGCACAGATGCTCCAGGCAGTGCGAGAGAAGAACACAAGGCAGCGCGTTACCCGACCAATCGGTTAGTTGGCAGCCGACCGGCGGGTGATATAAAGACAACCCGAAAAAAGCCCGAAGCCCTTAAGCACCAGTGCGTAGGGGTTTCGAGCCGTTTTGGATGTCGGGTTATCGCCATTTACACGTAGGAAAAACCTGTAAGCAGCGACGATTTGTCGCAGATCTTATTCTTTGTTGATTGAACGTTCAATCAAAACAAAATAGACTGGCCCTCAATCCGATAGACGTTTTGCGTCTGCCGGAAGGCCTAAGGAGATGTGCAAGATGCCCAAGGTCGGTATGCAACCCATCCGCCGCCAGCAATTGATCGAAGCCACCTTGCTGGCCGTCGATCAGGTCGGAATGGGGGACGCCAGCATTGCGCTGATCGCCCGTTTGGCCGGTGTCTCGAACGGCATCATCAGTCACTATTTTCAGGACAAGAACGGCCTGATCGCTGCCACGGCGCAGTACCTGATGAGTGTCCTCAGCGAGAACGTCACCGCGCGCCGTCAGGCGCTGACAGATGCCAGCCCGCGGGCGCATCTGCAGGTGATCATCGAAGGCAACTTCGACGCCAGCCAGGTCAATGGCCCGGCAATGAAAACCTGGCTGGCCTTCTGGGCCACCAGCATGCACCACCCGTCTTTGCACAGGTTGCAGCGGATCAACGATCACCGTCTGTATTCCAACCTGTGCTGCCAGTTCCGCCGCGTATTGCCGCTCGATGATGCGCGCAGTGCAGCCCGGGGCTTGGCAGCGTTGATTGACGGTTTGTGGTTGCGCGGCGCGCTGTCGGGAGATGCTTTCGACACGGAACAGGCGCACCGGATCGCTTACGAATACATGGATTTCCAACTGGCCAAGCAGGTGAGTTAGAGCACACATAAAACGCTCAACCCCTGAACCGCCACTGACCAGCGTGTCAGCGCTACACGGCACGCCCAGTGGTCAACGCCAACCACTTATGCACTTGCGAGGACACTATGGCCCGTTTCGAACTGCAAAAACTCTACATCGATGGCGGTTACTCCGACGCCAGCAGCGACGCCACTTTCGAAGCCATCAACCCGGCTAACGGTGAAGTCCTCGCAAAAGTACAGCGTGCGACCAAGGAAGACGTTGAGCGCGCTGTAGTCAGCGCCGAAAAGGGCCAGAAAATCTGGGCTGCAATGACTGCCATGGAGCGTTCGCGCATCCTGCGTCGCGCCGTTGACATCCTGCGCGAGCGCAACGATGAACTGGCCGCCCTGGAAACCCTGGACACCGGCAAGTCGTTCTCCGAAACCAAGTATGTCGACATCGTTACCGGCGCCGACGTGCTGGAATACTACGCAGGCCTGGTCCCAGCCATCGAAGGCGAGCAGATCCCGCTGCGCACCACTTCTTTCGTTTACACCCGTCGCGAGCCGCTGGGCGTCGTGGCCGGTATCGGCGCGTGGAACTACCCGATCCAGATCGCCCTGTGGAAATCCGCTCCTGCCCTGGCGGCCGGTAACGCGATGATCTTCAAGCCAAGCGAAGTCACTTCCCTGACCACGCTGAAACTGGCCGAGATCTACACCGAGGCAGGCCTGCCAGCCGGCGTGTTCAACGTATTGACCGGCAGCGGCCGTGAAGTCGGCACCTGGTTGACCGAGCACCCGCGCATCGAAAAAATCTCCTTCACCGGCGGCACCGACACCGGCAAGAAGGTCATGGCCAGCGCTTCCGCTTCGTCGTTGAAAGACGTGACCATGGAACTGGGCGGCAAATCCCCGCTGATCATTTTCGACGACGCCGACCTCGATCGCGCCGCCGACACCGCGATGATGGCCAACTTCTACAGCTCCGGCCAGGTCTGCACCAACGGCACTCGCGTGTTCGTACCGAGCCACCTGAAAGCCGCTTTCGAAGCCAAGATCGTTGAGCGCGTTGCGCGCATCCGCGTCGGCAATCCGGAAGACGAAAACACCAACTTCGGCCCGCTGGTCAGCTTCGCCCACATGGAAAGCGTGCTGGGCTACATCGCCAAAGGCAAAGAAGAAGGCGCTCGCGTGCTGTGCGGCGGCGGCCGTCTGACCGACGGCGAATTCGCCAAAGGCGCGTTCGTGGCACCGACCGTGTTCACCGATTGCACCGACGAGATGACCATCGTTCGCGAAGAAATCTTCGGCCCGGTGATGGCGATCCTGACTTACGAAACCGAAGAAGAAGTGATCCGTCGTGCCAACGACACCGACTTCGGCCTGGCCGCGGGCGTCGTCACCAAGGACCTGAACCGCGCTCACCGCGTGATTCATCAACTGGAAGCCGGTATCTGCTGGATCAACGCCTGGGGCGAGTCCGACGCGAAGATGCCGGTCGGCGGCTACAAGCAATCCGGTGTGGGTCGTGAAAACGGCATCAGCTCGCTGAACAACTTCACACGCATCAAATCGGTACAGGTTGAGCTGGGCGATTACGCCTCGGTGTTCTAAGGCGATATCCGCTTCGCCTGCGAGGCCGTCATCGCCAGCAGGCTGGCTCCCACAGGAGTACGCATTCCAATGTGGGAGCCAGCCTGCTGGCGATCGAGTGCGCAGCACTCGCCAGACCTGACCATATTTAAAGAGGGTGCATTCAATGTCCCAAGAATTCGATTACATCATCATCGGTGCCGGCTCGGCCGGTAACACCCTGGCGACCCGTCTGACTGAAGACGAAGGCGTCACCGTCCTGCTGCTCGAAGCAGGCGGCCCGGATTACCGGATGGATTTCCGCACGCAAATGCCAGCGGCCTTGGCGTTCCCGCTGCAAGGTCGTCGCTACAACTGGGCGTACGAAACCGATCCAGAGCCACACATGGACGGTCGCCGGATGGAATGCGGTCGCGGCAAGGGCCTGGGTGGTTCTTCGCTGATCAACGGCATGTGCTACATCCGCGGCAACGCGATGGACTACGACAACTGGGCCAAACTGCCAGGTCTGGAAGACTGGGACTACCTGAACTGCCTGCCGTACTTCCGCAAGGCCGAAACCCGCGACATCGGCCCGAACGACTACCACGGTGGCGAAGGCCCGGTCAGCGTGACCACGCCGAAAGCCGGCAACAACCCGCTGTTCCACGCCATGGTTGAAGCCGGTGTGCAAGCTGGCTACCCGCGCACCGAAGACCTGAACGGTTACCAGCAGGAAGGCTTCGGCCCGATGGACCGCACCGTAACGCCGAAGGGCCGTCGCGCCAGCACCGCTCGCGGTTACCTGGACGTCGCCAAGAAGCGCTCGACCCTGACTATCGTCACTCACGCCCTGACCGACAAGATCCTGTTCGAAGGCAAGCGTGCCGTCGGCGTGCGTTACCTGATCGGCGCCGCTGAAGAGCGCGTTGAAGTCCGCGCCCGCAAAGAAGTGCTGCTGTGCTCCGGCGCCATCGCTTCGCCGCAGATTCTGCAACGTTCCGGCGTCGGCCCGGCCGAACTGCTGAACAAGCTCGACATCCCGGTGGTCCACGACCTGCCAGGCGTCGGCGAAAACCTGCAGGATCACCTCGAGCTGTACCTGCAATACGCCTGCACCCAGCCGGTTTCGCTGTACCCGTCGCTGCTCTTGCACAACCAGCCGGCCATCGGCGCCGAGTGGCTGTTCAACGGCACCGGCATCGGCGCCAGCAACCAGTTCGAAGCCGGCGGTTTCATCCGCACCCGTCCGGAATTCGAATGGCCGAACATCCAGTACCACTTCCTGCCGGTCGCGATTAACTACAACGGCAGCAACGGTGTGAAAGAGCACGGTTTCCAGGCGCACATGGGTTCCATGCGTTCGCCGAGCCGTGGTCGCATCCAGGCCAAGTCCAAGGATCCGCGCGAGTACCCGAGCATCCTGTTCAACTACATGGCCACCGAGCAGGACTGGCAGGAATTCCGCGACGGCATCCGCCTGACCCGTGAAATCATGCAACAGCCTGCACTGGACGCTTTCCGTGGCCGCGAAATCAGCCCGGGCATTGAAGTGCAAACCGATGAGCAGCTCGACAAGTTCATCCGCGAACACGCCGAAACCGCGTTCCACCCGTCCTGCTCGTGCAAGATGGGCACCGACGAGATGGCTGTGGTCGATGGCGAAGGCCGTGTGCACGGCATGCAAGGTCTGCGCGTGGTCGATGCCTCGATCATGCCGATCATCACCACCGGCAACCTGAACGCACCGACGATCATGATCGCCGAGAAAATCGCCGACAAGATCCGTGGTCGCAAGCCATTGCCGCGCAGCACTGCCAGCTACTACGTGGCCGGTGATGCACCGGTGAAAGGCAAGCCTGTGCGTGATGTGAGCGCGACAGCACGCTGATAGCCGCTCTGCAAAACCGCAAACCGCCACCTCTTCGGAGGCTGGCGGTTTTTTATTGCCTTGAATAATCCACCCACCCTGTCCAGCCCGCAACAAAACTCGCAACACTTATAGGGGACTTCAAACTTAATAGTTGCATTAAGATCAGCGCCAAACAAAAAACTGATTATCAAGGATGATAATGAATACCCACTATGCAAACCCAACTGTATCAGCCAGCTTATTCCGACAAACAATAGCAAAAGAAACAACAATCACTCTGAACTTCAACTATCTCAGCGGCATGATCGAAGCGTGGTGGATGAAAAATCACGACCTGAGTATTCATGAGCTGAAAATCCAGCTGATCAATATCTTTGCAACTTACCTCCACCCGGAAGATGCCTACTATTTCGATAAATTAGGGCAAGCGCACGACGGCGTGGCCGCCGTGTGCATCAAGAACATCTTCCACCTCGATTCACCCAGGCTGGCCCTGACGGTGCATGAAGCGCTCGCCGATTTGTTCCATCTGGTTGACATCAAATACGACTATGAAGAACACAAAGCCTTATATCTTAAACCGGCAGCAGAAAAATATCGGGAATGGGGAAATGGCTATGGAGATATCACACCGCATTCCGACGACTTGTATGAAAACCTCAGCGTGGACTTCCTGGCATTAACAGTTTGCCGAGACACTACTCATACGCCGACGGCTTATTATTTTCCCGCAGACTTGCTCTGCGACCTTGATAACGAAGACATTGAAACACTGCTTGGCATGCAAGCCAGGTTTATTTCAGGCAAAAACGTCAAGGGTTCGAAAGAGCGAATTCGCAATGTCGTTGAATACGACGACCACTACGGCTACCGGTTCTCTCTGGACTTCCGGATCGACCCGCACAACGGTGAGCGGATGCGAGCGGTCAACGGCGGCCAACATGTCCTCGACAAGATAAGAGCCCAGTTGCCCACCGCCAGGCACAGTGTCTCGACAGCCGAGACCGGAACCTTCCTGATCGTGGCCAACCATAAGATCCTGCACGCACGCCCCATGCTGAACATGAGTGAAGATGCAGTGCGCACCCAGGCCGCCACTTCAACACTGGCCACCACACCTCGCCTGCTGTTTCGCAGCAAAGGCCCCAGGAAGCAGTATTACGCGCTGAATGCATCCGACTGTCCGCGGGAAACTTGCTGATGGTTGCTGGAAAACCGCCTTGTCATTCGTCAGCCAAGGTCTTCCAGGAAGGCGCACGGGATGCGATCAGCTTCGGTGTCGCCTTCCTGTTTCTGTATTTGTCGATCGGGATGGTAGGCGCCGCACAGTCGTTAACCCTGGGGCAGACCCTGGCAACAACCTTGTTGATATTTTCTACGCCGCTACAGTTTTTGCTTCTGCAAAACTACAACGATGGCTGGCTGTTGATTCCGGTCATTCTGGCGCTCAACGTGCGATTCCTGCTGCTCTCGGCCGCGCTGGCGCCGTACCTGAAGCACGTTTCAACAAGCAACATACTGCCCTCGCTGATCCTGATAACGCCGTCGATATTCACGGCCTGCATGACCCGCTTCAAACAACGAACCGATCACCCCTTCACTTACATGCTCGGCGTGGGCTTGCCGATATTTGCCGTGTCGATTGTGTGTACCTGCATCGGCTTCATCGCCGGTGCCGGGTTGGCGTCGCCGGTGACCACGGCCGTGATGATGATGCTGTTGCCGCTTCAGTTCACGGCACTGGCCGGCAAACACTGGCCGCATTACGCCGAAGTGTCCAGCTACTGGCTGGGCTTCATCGGCGCGCCAGTGCTGGTGCTGTTCTTCAAGGATTACAGCTTGCTCATCACACCGTTTTTGATCGGTGGCGTGACCGTGCTGATTGAAAACGCCTGGACCGAACAAGGAGCGCGCAACCAATGACACTTTGGTTTTTGATCGGCTTTGCCGCCGTCAGCGCACTGGCGTTTCGCGCCCTGCCCTTTGCCTTTAAAAACACGACGGCGCTGACGCGCACCCACGGTTCGTTTTATCGGTTTATCAACTACAGCGCACAAGCCATGCTGGGGGTCATCATTTATGACACGGCCTTCAACAAACAGGATGCGCCGAGCCTGATGCAACAGTTTGAAAGCCTGGATGCGCTGAAGCTGATCCTGCTGCTGGGGACCTTCATTGTGGTCGCCAAAACCAGAAAAATACTTCCCGCTTTCCTGGCCAGCCTGATGATTTATCTGACGGCGGTCGTCTATCTCTATGGCGGGCAGTAAGCCCCGCCCCCTCTCACCACCGTAACCCATGCCATCGCGAGCAGATCACGACACGGTCTGCCCGCGAGCCTCGGCCTTCACGCTGATTAAATATTTCCTACGCAGCTCTGCGCTTGATACTACCCCCACGCAGGCCTAATCTAGCGCCACGCAAACGTTTCACCCCCCTTCGCAACACCGCTGCATCGCCACTCCAGACCAAGGAGGTTCCCGAATGTTCGATTTCCACCCCCAGCTCAAGCAGCGCTTTGCTGCCTTGCGCACGGGCGCTGAATTCTTTTCTCTGCGATACGTGCGCGAGTCCGGCCAGTACCTGTCGGTGCGCAAGAACGTTGCCGAACCTCCGAGCCTGAGCCGTGACGAAGGCGCGATGCTGACCGTTCGCGTCAACGGCGTTGAAGCCTACGCCGCGACCAACGACCTGTCGCCGCAAGGCCTGCAATCGGCGCTGGACCGAGCCGAGCAACAAGCTCGCCTGCTCAAGCCTCACGCGTTGCTCGACCTGCGTGAGCAAGCCGTTTCCAGCGACCGCGCCGACTATTTTTCGCCGAACCTCGACCAGCCCTTCCCGTCCCTGAGCGATTGCTACCAACTGCTCGGCGCCGAATCCGCGGCAGTGCCCAAGGACGAGCGACTGGTGAACTGGCAGGTCAGCATCGGCATCACCCATGTCGAGCAGATCTACCTCAACAGCGCCGGCGCCGAACTGCGCCAGGCCCAGCGTTTTGTCTATCCTGGCCTGGATGTCACGGCCTACGACGGCAACGACAGCCAGACCCGCAGCCTCGGCCGCGAGAACTTCGGTCAGCAGGGCAGCGCTGATGTCATCAGCCGTTGCGGCCTGATCGGCGCAGGGCCAAAAGTTGCCGATCAAGCATTGCAATTGCTGCTCGCGCCGAACACGCCACAAGGCCCGCGCGACCTGCTGCTGATGCCTGATCAGATGATGCTGCAGATCCACGAATCCATCGGTCACCCGCTGGAACTCGATCGCATCCTCGGTGACGAGCGCAATTACGCCGGCACCAGTTTCGTCAAGGCCGAAGACTTCGGCCATTTGCAGTACGGTTCGAAACTGCTGAACGTCACCTTCGACCCGGACATTCCCGAGCAGCTCGCCAGCTACGGTCATGACGACGACGGCACTGCCGCGAGCAAGCAATTCCTGATCAAGCAGGGCTTGCTCCTGCGTCCATTGGGCGGTGCACTTTCGCAGTTCCGCGCCGGCATGGACGGCGTTGCCAACAGCCGTGCCTGCGGCTGGAATCGCCCACCGATCGACCGCATGGCCAACCTCAATATCGAGCCCGGCGATCAGCCGCTGGAACAACTGATCGGCAACATCGAGCACGGTATTTTGATGAGCACCAACCGTTCCTGGTCCATCGACGATGCGCGCAACAAGTTCCAGTTTGGCTGCGAATGGGGCCAGTTGATCGAAAACGGCGAACTCAAAGGCGTGGTGAAAAACCCGAACTACCGGGCGATTTCCGCGCAGTTCTGGAAGAGCCTCAGCGCCGTTGGCGACGCCAGCACCTTCAAGGTTCTGGGCACGCCGAACTGCGGCAAAGGCGAACCGAATCAGGTGATCCGTGTCGGCCATGCATCACCGGCCTGCGTGTTCAGCAACGTGGATGTATTTGGGGGAGACGCCTGATGAGCACTTCAAAAAGTCAGGCTGATTCGTTCAAAGCCTTGGTCAACGGGTTGCGCGAGGCGATTCGCGAACCGGAGCAATTCACCCTCAGCTACGCCGCCGAGTCGTCGGCCTTCGTGCGTTTCAATCATGCCAAGGTGCGGCAGGCCGGGCAGGTGCAACAGGCGAGCGTCGGTCTCAAGCTGATCAACGGCGGACGCCACGCTGACCTCGACATCACGCTGTCGGGCGATGCGCACGTTGACGCCCAGCGTCTGGCCGAAGGCCTGCAACAGTTGCGCGACACCCTGCCGCTGCTGCCGCAGGATCCGTACTTGCTGCTCAACTACACCGGCTGGCAAAGCAAGAATGTGCAGGAGCATCCGCTGCCGGACACCGAGCAGGTGGTCGCCGAAATCACCCGGGCCGCCGAGGGGCTGGATCTGGTGGGTTTCTATGCCGCCGGCCCAATCAGTCGCGGCTTCGCCAGTTCCTCAGGCGCGTTCGGCTGGCATCAGGCCAACAGCTTCAACTTCGACTTCAGCCTGTTTCATGCAAACGGCCAGGCGGTGAAAGCCAGCTACGCCGGGCATGACTGGAACAGCGAAGGGTTTGCCCGGCGCTTCCAGCAGGCGCGTGAGCAGCTTGAGTTTCTGGGGCGGCCACTGCGGACTTTGGCACCGGGTCAGTATCGCGCTTACCTGGCGCCGGCCGCGCTGGAAGAAATCATGGGCATGTTGTCCTGGGGTGGCTTTTCGGCGCAGTCGATTGCCAGCAAGAGCAGTCCGTTGCAGAAACTCTACGCGGGCGATCATTCGTTCAGTCCGCTGGTGTCCCTTGACGAGCAAGTCAGCGGTTCGTTGAGCCCGGCATTTTCTGGCGAAGGTTATCCACGCAGTGACCTGAAACTGATCGTCGAAGGCAAGGCCGGCGCGCAATTGGTCGGCTCACGCAGCGCCGCCGAATACGGCCTGACGGCCAACGGCGCCAGCGGCGGTGAATCGCCGACCGCGCTGAACATGGCGCCAGGCGCGCTTGCCGATGCTGAGATCCTCAAGCAACTGGGCACGGGCTTGTACATCAGCAACCTCTGGTACCTGAATTACTCGGACCAACCGATGGCACGCATGACCGGCATGACGCGGTTTGCGACGTTCTGGGTCGAGAATGGCGAGATACAGGCGCCGGTCAGCACCATGCGTTTTGATGACAGTGCATACAGTTTGCTGGGTTCGCAGCTGGAAGCGCTGACCGAAGAGCGCGAGTTGTTGCTGTCGGCGAGCACTTACAGCCAGCGGGCCACGGCATCGGCGCTGTTGCCGGGCGCGCTGATCAGCAAACTGACCTTGACCCTCTAAAAGCTTCGCGGGCAAGCCTCGCTCCTACAAGAACAGCGAAACCCTGTAGGAGCGAGGCTTGCCCGCGAAGAAGCCGCCACGGTTAATCAGATTCACACTGACAAGAGGTCCCATGCCCAACCGCCCGCCTCTCGACGCTGTCACCGCCCGCTGGTTGCCGTGGGTCGTCGCCATTGCCTTCTTCATGCAGTCCCTCGACGGGACCATCCTCAACACCGCCCTGCCGGCCATGGCCCGCGATCTGGCGGAAGACCCGCTGCGCATGCAGGGCGTGATCATCGCCTACATGCTCACCGTCGCGTTGCTGATCCCCGCCTCAGGCTGGATCGCCGACCGCTTCGGCACCAAGAAAATCTTCTTCGGTGCGATCCTGCTGTTCAGCTTCGGCTCGTTGCTCTGCGCCTTGTCGAGCAGCCTGAGCATGCTGATCGGCGCCCGGGTGATTCAGGGCCTGGGTGGTGCGCTGATGCTGCCGGTCGGTCGGCTGGTCGTACTGCGGGCCTACCCGCGCTCGGAACTGGTGCGGATCATGGGTTTCATCACCATTCCCGGCCTGCTCGGCCCGTTGATCGGCCCGACCATGGGCGGCTGGATGGTGGAATACCTGACGTGGCACTGGATCTTCCTGATCAACCTGCCGGTCGGCGTCGTCGGTTGCTACGCCGTATGGAAATTCATCCCCGACCTGCGCGGCACTGAACGCACGCGGTTCGACAGCCTCGGCTTTTTGCTGTTTGGCGCAGCGATGGTGCTGATCACCATTGCCATGGAAGGCCTCGGCGAACTGCACCTGCCGCACCTGCGCGTGATGTTGCTGCTGTTCGGCGGCATGGCGTGCCTGGCGGCGTACTGGTTGCGGGCCGGGCACATCGACAATCCGCTGTTCGCGCCGTCGCTGTTCAAGACCCGCACGTTCGCCGTCGGCATCCTCGGCAACCTGTTCGCCCGTCTCGGCAGCGGCGCACTGCCCTTCCTCGTGCCGTTGCTGCTGCAAGTGGCCCTGGGCTACTCGCCGTCGCAGGCGGGGATGAGCATGCTGCCGCTGGCAGCGGCGGCGATGGTCGCCAAGTCGGTGGCGCGGCCACTGATCGAGCGCCTGGGTTATCGCATTGTGCTGACCGGCAACACCCTGGCGCTGGGGCTGATGCTGGCAAGCATGGGCCTGGTCAGCGAGCAGACGCCGTACTGGCTGCTGCTGGGCATGCTGGCGATTCTCGGCGCGATCAACTCGTTGCAGTTCACCGCGATGAACACCGTGACCCTGATCGACCTCGACGACGCCAGCGCCAGCAGCGGCAACAGCCTGCTGTCGGTGGTCGCGCAATTGTCCCTGAGCCTGGGCGTTGCATGCGCCGGTGCGCTGCTTGGCGGGTTCACGGCAGAGATCGGAAACGACGGCGTGGACACGGTGCTGGGCGCGTTCCAACTCACGTTTGTGACCGTCGGAATCATGGCGATGCTGGCCGCGACGATCTTCTCGCAGCTGTCGAGAGAAGACGGACGGCGCGTCAAGCGTCCGGAAGAACACATCGAACCTTAGGGCCAATGGCCATGGGACTGGTACACTGCGCGACATTTTGTTTTGCAGGCCAGTCCCGTGACCACCATCGCCACCGCTTTTAATACTTTGCCGCTGTCCGCCGCCATGCTGGCTAACCTCGACTCCCTCGGTTATGCCCAGATGACGCCGATCCAGGCGCAAAGCTTGCCGGTGATCCTCAAGGGGATGGACCTGATCGCCCAGGCCAAGACCGGCAGCGGCAAGACCGCAGCCTTCGGTATCGGCCTGCTGAACCCGATCAATCCGCGCTTCTTCGGCTGCCAGGCGCTGGTCATTTGCCCAACGCGTGAACTGGCTGACCAGGTTGCCAAGGAAATCCGTCGCCTGGCCCGCGCCGAAGACAACATCAAGGTCCTGACCTTGTGCGGCGGCGTGTCGTTCGGTCCGCAGATCGGCTCGCTGGAGCACGGCGCGCACATCATCGTCGGCACTCCGGGCCGTATCCAGCAGCACCTGCGCAAAGGTTCGCTGGTGCTTCATGGCCTGAACACGCTGATCCTCGATGAAGCCGACCGCATGCTCGACATGGGTTTCTACGATTCCATCGAAGAAATCATCGCCCAATGCCCGGAGCGTCGTCAGACCCTGCTGTTCTCCGCCACGTACCCGGTGGGCATCAAGCAGTTGGCGTCGAAGTTCATGCGCAACCCGCAGCAAGTGAAGGCCGAGGCGTTCCACGACGACACGCAGATCGAGCAGCGCTTCTACGAGATCTCTCCGGAAGAGCGCATGGACGCCGTGGTCAAGGTCCTCGCGCATCACCGCCCGGCCTCTTGCGTGGCCTTCTGCTTCACCAAGCAGCAGGTTCAGGAAACCGTCGATCACTTGACCGCCAAAGGCATCTCCGCTGTCGGCCTGCACGGCGATCTGGAACAACGTGATCGTGACCAGGTGCTGACGATGTTTGCCAACCGCAGTACTTCGGTACTGGTTGCCACCGACGTCGCCGCCCGCGGCCTGGACATCGATGCGCTGGACATGGTGATCAACGTCGAACTGGCCCGTGATTCGGAAATCCACATTCACCGCGTTGGCCGTACTGGCCGCGCCGGTGAAAAAGGCATCGCGATCAGCCTGGTCGCCCCGTCCGAAGCGCACCGCGCCCAGGCCATCGAGCAACTGCAGAAGTCGCCGTTGAGCTGGGATCAGCTGGACAACCTCAAGTCCCAGGGCGGTGGTCCGTTGCTGCCGCAAATGAGCACGCTGGTCATCGGCGCTGGCCGTAAAGACAAAGTGCGTCCGGGCGATATTCTGGGTGCATTGACTGGCGATGCCGGGATTCCGGGCGCGCAGGTTGGCAAGATCGCGATTTTCGACTTCCAGGCGTTCGTTGCCGTGGAACGCGCAGTTGCCAAGCAGGCAGTGCAACGCCTGAACGACGGCAAGATCAAAGGCCGCTCGCTGCGCGTGCGTATCTTGTAAGAACAACGCACATCCCCCTGTGGGAGCGAGCCTGCTCGCGATAGCGGAGTATCAGATGACATTTAGTTGTCTGACACCCCGCT
>NZ_JAGYFZ010000047.1:0-45325 GCF_019946675.1 Pseudomonas sp. BF-B-15 | reverse complement strand
GGGTGGGTATGTTCTGCTGCATTCTTGCCTGTCCTTTGTAAGCGTCACCGTCCAATCCCAGCCTGCAGCCTCATAGGCATCAATCGAATCCTGTTTGGGATGGCCGTAGCTGTTTCCGTCGCCCACTGATAGAACGAGTTTTTTCGGACTGCCTCGCATTGGCTTGGGAACGGCTGCCGCAGTGATCGTTGATCCATGATGGGGGGCCACCATGCCCGCCAATTTAAGCCGGTGGTTGGTCGCCAGGGAGGGAATGGACGGGAAGTCGGCGTCTCCGGTCATGAGAATTGCCGGCCCTTTACCCTTCGGTCGGACAAACATCGCAATACCGGTGTTGTTCCTGTCCCTTGTCTGACGTGTATCGGGCTCACAGGCTTCCAGCCAGCCATCGGCAAAACGAATTCGTTCGCAATTGTCTGGCCATAAAAGCATTGCCGAGATGCCAGGCATTAATTGTTTGCGTGTCAGCGCATCATAAAAACTTCGCGCCAGCGGGCCGATTTGATGTTGTTCTATCTCAGGTGCACGAGCAATCCAGAAACGCTTAAGTGCCTCCTGGTTCCATTCGTGTTTGGTTGTCAGGTTTACGGGATCGTATTTGCTTCTGGCGATTGCATAACACCAGTGATCCATATCCCAATGGGAAAGCACGACAGGGGCAGCCGTATGATGATTGCAAGCGAAGAAAGCAGGCTGGTGGGACGGACGCGTACGCGCGTGAAAGTTCGGCGCCCAGCCCAAATCAAAAAAGACGCGTGGGAACTCGTGTTCGTCGACGATGGCGTTGCAGTTCCCCTGACCCACATCGTACGCAGCAATCGCGAGAGTGCCTGATTCGCGTAGCGAAACATCAAGCACTCCAGCGATAAAGCTTGCAGGTGAGCGCACCTCACCAGCAAGCATGAAGATGGCGCTTTCCCAATTGCTCAACTCAATGGGCGACACGCTGGCAATGTGAAGCAGGACTGGCTCGGCATTGTCTCCAAACATCACAACGTCCGCCGAGATCGTATTTTCCGAAATTTGCGAGGCAACCTCGATTTTTACCCAGCGGCCCTCCGACTCCCCAATGCTTGGGAATAGTCCTGCTACGGACGCAAAAGAGACTCGTAAGGTAAGTAGATCAAGCTCAGTATCGCGGGGAGAGTAACCCCTCGGTTGTTTTCTGCTGAAACAGTCAAAAGTTACCCAGCCGCCATTTTCCTTGTTTTGCTCGTCACGCTCTATTTCAACCAGAGCCGTGAATTCTCTGCGTCTGTACTCAAGCAAATCATGATCCTTCATATCACTCTCTCTCATGGCGCCACCTTGGCCGGATTCATCACCGTCTGGAAATTACAGTATCCGTTCTTGATTTCAAGCTCGAACCGGATAATATACGTTCCATATCCATTTCATATAGTGAGCCTCATGGGCATCGTAAAAATTTCTGAAGACATGCATGAGCATCTGCGCGTCGCGAGCGATGCGTTGAGTCGCTCGATCAACGCTCAGGCCGAGCACTGGATGCGTATCGGGATGCTTGCCGAATTACACCCCGATCTGGATCACAGCGACATTTGCCGCATGCTGATTCGCGCAGAACTGCAAGGCGGTCTTGATTTGAAGAAGCTCTGCGCCCTCGAAGAAAGTTCGCAAGGCCCACAGGTTCATGCAGCCATCGGAGCCAGGAAATGAGGGCGAACGTGCGCATCAATACCCGGGCAGACATCGCCAGCTCGCGTGCCGCTGCAACGCTGGCGGCCGAGGTGCTGGCCATGATTGGGCCTTATGTGAAAGCGGGTGTCACCACCGACGAGCTCGATCAGCGCTGTCACGATTACATCGTCAATGTGCAAAAGGCCATTGCGGGGAATATCGGGTATCTCGGCTACCCGAAAACCGTGCTGACGTCCGTCAATCAAGTGGTCTGCCATGGCCTGCCTTCGGCCACTGTCCTGAAGGATGGCGACATTGTGAATATCGACGTCGCTGTCAAAAAGGACGGTTGGTATGGCGACACCAGTCGAATGTATTTCGTGGGTGAACCCAGTCCGCAGGCTCGGCATTTGGTCAAGACCACCTATGAAGCGCTGTGCGCCGGTATTCGAGTCGTTCGCCCCGGTGCCACGCTGGGCGATATCGGTTATGCCATTCAGTCGGTCGCCGAAAGGGATGGATTCAGTGTTGTGCGCGAATACTGCGGTCACGGTATTGGCAAGGTCTATCACGATGAGCCGCAGATCCTCCATTACGGCTACCCCGGCCAGGGATTGCAGTTGAAAGCGGGCATGATTTTCACCATTGAGCCCATGTTGAACGCGGGTAAGCGTCATGTGAAAACCCTGGCGGACGGCTGGACCGTTGTCACCAAGGATCACTCCCTTTCAGCCCAGTGGGAGCACATGGTGGCGGTCACTGACGATGGCTTTGAGGTTCTATCTGCCTGGCCTGACAGCGTCGAAGAGTTCCCGGCTATCCGATAACCCGGCCCTGGACGGGCCTTTGGCATTTGTGCGGTGGCGGCAGGCCGATGGCGAACATTCACCCCGGCCTCTTTCAGGCAAACGCCTCCTCGATAAATGCTTCCAGCGCCTTGTCTTCCAATATCTCGATGGAAAAGTGCCCGAAGCGTTTGGGCAACCAGATGATGCGGGCCCCGGACGGGGATTGCAGGTTCGCGCGGGCCAGTGGTTTGCCGTTTTCGTCCTCTGGCTGAACACCCGTGGCGATCAATTCGTCATAGGCCTGCTCGATGTCCGGCGTGGAGTAGCAGTGGCGATAAATCATGCCTTCACCCGAAGAATCCAGGAGCTCCTTCAGGTTCCCCGCCAACGGTTGCACCAGCATGAAACGCTCCTGACCAATCAACGCAATCGCGTAGCGCACGTGCAGGCCACCGCGTTCCCAGACGAGCGTTTTAGAGATCCTGGCCTTCAGTGTCCGTGCGTAGTAAGCACAGGCTTCTTCAAGATTCGTGACCAGTACATCGACGTGACTGAACTTCAGTTCCATTGCATTTCTCCTGTCAAACCGGCGTCCATGATAACGACGTCACCCTCAGGATCAGAAGGGGTTACATGGGGTTTGTTTGCGAGCCGAACAGCGTCGCTGAGATGGGGCCGTGCCGCATGCTTGCCGAGAGCGGCAAAGCATTGCCCTCGACGTTTTCGGCAAGTAAACACTTCATCCCTTACTCATACGCCGTAACTCGCCGCTATCACAATGAGCGCAAGGAAACAGACCAACTGAATGCAAAAGAAGGTAAACCGAACCGCCACGAACCTGTTTGTCTGCACATGAGATACGTGAACCAGAGACTGGCACACGCGAGCGATCAGGACGAGCATGGACAAGTAGTCAACGGCGGGTGTGTTGATACCAAGGGCTGAAATCACGAACACGATGGTGCCAAAGACCGGCAGGTTTTCCACACAGTTCGCATGCGCTCGTGTTCCGCGCCGATACCAATCTTCGCCATCGGGCTGATCGCTTCGGAAAGAGGCAATCGGAACATTCGAGAACAGGATTCTGACCCAGCGATACACCCCGACGGTTGCCATCAACAGCAGCAAAGTCCAGGTCGCGAACCCCAGCAACATCCACATCGGTATCGTCATGGCTGCCATCCTCAATCCAGCACCTCATTGCACATCCACGCGGCCGACGCGAGGTCGGCCGCACCCTGTAGATCAGTTGCTCATGATGGGAGCCAGTGCGGTCTGAATCCTGGACATCTGTTCGGGTGTTGTCATGCGCGCAAGCAGTTGGCCAAAATGTGGATGCTGCACGCCCGAGATAATGTACTGCCAGCGGTAGGCGCCCAGCACGGAGGCATTGATTTGCGCGGTCTCGTCAACACTGAACGAGCGTGGAACATTGCGAATGAAGTAGTTGGCATCGGATGCCGATTGCGCCTGCAGGATTGCATCGACGGCTGCCACCAGCGCAATCAGATCGCTCACTGCCTGGTCGCGCTCGACTGGCGAAAGTTTCGCATGCTCCGCTTTCCATTCCAGCTCATCGAGTACGACGTGCCGGCTTTCATCCTTCCAGTGAAATTTGAAGACATCCTTGAAGAGCGGGCACAACTCCTCGCGCGGGGCGATGCTTTTTGCGTAATGCGTTTGAACAAACAGCTCGATATGACAGGTCAGCGCCAGCACCGACCAGGTGCTGGCCGCCAGTACCGCACGCGCCACATCGTTTGGATCGGCCACTTGGCGATATCCCGCCGGCAATTGCGCATCCATCATCGTTTCTATGCGCCGGAACAGCTCCTGATGCTTGATCTCGTCATTGGAAAATCGCACCAGCGCTTCAAGCGCGAGCTGATCGTCAAAGACATGGGCCCGACCTTGATCGAGCATTTTGGCACTGATGAAACGCTCGACCAGGCCAAAGATATACGCATAGGTTCGGCCCTGAATCTGGCTGAGCAGGCGCGCCTCTTCCAGGGTGAGAAAGGTCAGGCGGTCGATCCGCGAGAGTCCGTCGGGCAAGAATTTGCGCGAGAAGTCGAAGCGGCGGTCCTGGAGCAAATCGCGATCGATCTGCCATTCGGCTTTTTTCGAGGACCTGACGAGTTGAGCATAACGGGCGGCGTTGCCCGAATCTGCGTCGGGTAAGGTTGCGACGGTGTTCATATCGATCTCCTGCTTCCTGGTCGAACTGGAAGGGGGCCATTACGGTTAACGTCGGAGCCTGTGACCATGAGTGAAACCTCTGGGGGGCGTCCTGATCACTGAGTCCGCGTTGGTGCTAATCTAGGCCTCGCCGTTCAGGCGCAGAATGACCGGTGCGCCTGATTACATGCTCCGGACTCCGGAAAGGAGGGCTGGCAATTGCTGGATGCGCTTTCTGATGTCTTGCGTGTCATTCGGCTCTCTGGAGGAGTCTTCCTCGAGGCGGAATTCACTGCGCCCTGGTGCCTCAGCGGAAAAATCTCTGCGGACGATTGCAAACCGTTCCTGGCGGCCCCTCGACATGTCATTGCGTCGCATTTTGTCGCTGCGGGGCACATGCAATTGAAAATCGCCGGTGAAGCCCCCCTCGACGTGGGGGCAGGCGAACTCATTCTGCTTCCGCGCAATGACGTTCATACGTTTGGCAGCGACCTGAGCGTTGCTCCCATGTCGGCGCGCGACGTTATTCAGCCGCCGGAAGTCGGTGGCATTTCACGTATCAAGTGCGGCGGGGGCGGCGAGGTCACGCAGTTATTGTGTGGGTTCCTCGGCACTGAAACCCCTTTCAGTCCATTGCTCTCGTCGCTGCCATCCTTATTGAAACTGGACATGCGCGCGACGGCTTCGGGAGCCTGGATAGAAAGCTCATTCCGATTTGCTGTCAGTGAGATCGCGGCGGGGCGCGTCGGCTCGACAACGGTCATCGCCAAGCTATCGGAATTGCTCTTCGTCGAAGCCGTCAGCCAGTATGTCGCGAGCCTCCCCGCTGAACGGCGCGGGTGGCTGGCGGGTTTGCGGGATCCGCATATCGGGCGCGCATTGGCGCTGCTTCATGCTCGCCCAACCGAGGGCTGGACGGCAGAAGCCCTGGCGCTTGAAGTGGGCATGTCGCGCTCGGTTTTCGCGGAACGATTCACGGCATTGGTCGGCCAGCCACCAATGCAATACCTGACGCTCTGGCGCATGCACGTGGCGGCTCAACACCTGCGCGAAGGTCGCGGCAATGTGGCGCAGATCGGCTTTGCAGTGGGCTACGAATCCGAAGCCGCGTTCAGTCGCGCATTCAAGCGCCAGTTCGGCACATCACCCGGCACCTGGCGCAGGCAATCGGCATGAGAAGGTCGGGTGCCGGCGGACGCACTTAATCCGCTTGCGACTCATATTCAGCGAAAGATCAGCGACTGGTGTGCCGCGCCGCCCGTGCGTGCGCCGTCACCCACTGCGACGGCCACATTGCCTGCGGCTACTGCTGCATCCCCGCAGGCAAACACGCCGGGTACACTGGTTTCGCGCATCGCATCTACCTTGATGAACTCACCCGTCGGCCCGGCTTCAAACTCGCAACCAAGCAGCGCTGCCAGCGGGCTGCCCATACGCGTGAGAGGCTGAGTGAACAGCCCTGCAAATTTGATCACACGACCGCTGGCCAGTGTCACATCGGCTTGTTCCCCGCCAACCGACAAGACAGGTTCGCGCTCCACCGCAACCCCACGCCTGGCCAGCTTCGCCAACTGGTCGGCATCAGGCTCGAATACCTCGTTGAGGAAGAGTGTCGTTGGCCCCCAGTCGGGCAACATCAGCGATTGGTGGATGGCAACTGGCGAGGCCGCCAATACTCCAATCGGTCCGCCGTACAGTTCATATCCATGGCAATACGGACAATGAAACACTCGCTGCCCCCAGCGCTCTGACAGCCCGGGAATCGCAGGCAACTCATCCACCACCCCTGTGGCCAGGATCAGACGCCTCGCCGCGAATTGTTCCCCGTTCGCGGCTGTTATCACAAATCCACCATCGCCCGTCTTTGCCTGGACGGCGGGTTGCGAAAGCCACTCGACTGTTGGATAGGCCAGCAACTGGGCACGTGCCTCGCTGGCTATCGTGCCGGGATCACGACCGTCCTGCCCAAGAAATCCATGTGAATTGTGAGCAAACCGATTACGGCGCTGACCTGCATCGATCACCAACACCTTTCGGCGCGCCCGTGCCAGTTGCAAGCCTGCGGAAATACCGGAATAGCTGCCGCCAACGATGATCACGTCGTAAACCATTGATCAGTCTCCCTGGGTCTTCGACCTGCTCGAAAACTCTAGATACAACGTAAGTTACGTGATGTCAGGGTGTCAACAGTCTCGTAACTTATGCTGTGTCGAGCGATACTCGGCACACGCAACTTCAGGAAACCGCCATCCATGAGAAATGACACTCGCTTGTCCCGCATGCTGCACGTGCTGATCCACATGGCTCGCCACGAACAGCCCGCCACGTCCGATACCATCGCGCAGATGCTCGGTACCAACCCGGTGGTGGTCCGGCGGACCATGGCGCTGCTCAAGGACGGGGGGTATGTGCGCTCGGAAAAGGGGCACCGTGGGGGGTGGACGCTGGCGAAATCGTTAGCGGATATAACACTGTTGAACATCCATCAGGCCTTGGGCTCGTCCTCGCTTTTCGCCATCGGTCTGTCGACCGACCATCCAGAATGCCTGGTGGAGCAAGCGGTGAATGCTGCGCTGACCGAAGCGTTTGATGCGGCGCAGGCACTGCTTATAGATCGCTTGGGAAGCGTCACGCTTGAACAGTTGGCCAGTGATTTCGAACGGCGCTACCAACGTCTGTAAACCTGTGGTCTACAAAGTGGCGTCTGGAAGTAGCTGTATGTTTGGTTCTAGCCGGAAAGCGACGGTCCAGTAGACTAAGGATCGCATCCTTGGGCATTTCCCATTTGGGCCACTTAATCTTGTAAAAAAGATGAATGGTTTCGCCCGATGGGCAAATTATGTTGCTCAAAAAAGCACCTCCAGCCTACCTCCACTTTGTCTGTACTACGTTAGCTGAAAACGCTCTAACGCATAATCCTTGCCTGCCAAGGTAAGTTCAAAAGTGGTGGCGCCAAACGTGCCCCGTGTCACTTTTTGTTTGATAAGGCGTTTGTCTTGAAGTTGCTTTAGATCGGCTTCAACTTCTGCTGTGCTGAGTGAGACAAGTTTGCAAATTGAGTTCAGGTTTGCAACTTTCCTGAAATTTGCATGATAGGCCAAAGCTTCCATTAATAGCGTTTGGTTATCTGTTAGTCGTGGGAACTGAGGGTTGTTCATTTTGTAAACTTTTCGCTCTATCTCATGTAGCTCGTCGTAAGCTCCATCAGTGTTGCGGGCGTAGTAAATCGCTGCAGACAGAGTGCTGATTAAAATCGCGATTATCATCAGCAGCGACCAATTCGGCATTGGCGTTTCCAGCGAAAGCCAATCCGAAAAACGTTGCGGCCAGCTCGTGCTATCTGCCAACAATCTCAGGTCCAGGTGAGTGTCGAGCAGCTTTATGACAGCCCAAGCGACAAGGAAAATCCCAGCCCAGCAGGCCATAACCTTGAGCGTGAATGGGGAATGCTTGCCTTGTGCTGCCATGCTACTCGTCCCCAGTGCAGAAACAGGTCTTATCAGCATAGCAGTGGAAAACTGGTCGTCAGGCAGCTGACCTGCAAGGTCAGCTTTTGGCCGCCGGCCGCTCACCCAACCGCTCAACCAATCTGACGAGATAACCATCGGGATCCTGGACGATGAACTCGCGCTGGCCTACTTCTACGTTATCAGCCCGATACCAGGTGTCTTTGCATGCTCGATAGAGTGGAAATCCGGCTTGGCCAAGTTTTTGGGTGATGGGGGCGACAGCGGCAACGTCGATCTGCAGGTTGATTCCTCTTCCAAATGGCTTCGTCAGGGGGGCCGTAAGCCATTGGCCTGCGTCCGGATCAATCTGCTCGAGCATCACCTGAGCACCGTTCAAGTCGAGGTAAGCGAATCCATCTTCGGGGCGTTGATACGCTACTTCGAAGCCAAGGCAATGCACCCAAAAACCCAGGCTGTTACCAAGGTCGGTGACCATTAACTCTGGAACCAGTTTGCTACGTTCAAACATGAGATGACTTCCATTTCGATAGGTTTCTCCCCTGGGGCTGGCAGTGTAAATGCCTGATGCGTGGTAGCAGGCTCTGCACTGTTGGCACGAGTGCCTCGGGAAAGGGGAGCGAGCGGCATGATGCAGGGGGGGATGAGTATTCTCGAGCCACAAAGCGATTATCGGGACTGCGGCCAGTGATCCTGAATGTCATGCCATACAGCCTTGGACGTCACCTCGACATGCTTTTGTTTATCGCAAGTAAAGGGCGTGTCCAGCGTACCGAGGGCTATGGAGATCCAGTCGGAGTACTCGCCCTGGCTATTTGACCAGAAGAGCGACGAGCCGCAGCGAGCGCAAAACTGGCGCTCGACAGATTCAGAGGAAGGGTAAGAACGGATGTCGTCGTTACCCTGTACCAGATCAAAGTCGCCCCTCAAGACACTGCCGTAGCTCGCAAATGCGGCGCCATGGCTTTTGCGGCATTGGCTGCAATGGCAGTGCGAAACAGCTTTGGGTCGTGACCGGAGTTGGTATTGGATGGCGCCGCAAAGGCAACTGCCCTGGAAGGTCTCAGTCATTTTTGGTGGCAATCCATTGTTGAGGGGGCAGCACTTTAAGTGGTGGGTAGATGCAGTGTCGAGCGAGTGCCCGTCGAACAGGCAGGGCGGCAGGCTTCGACAACGATCCGTAGACAGTTTTTGCCCTGCCACAGACGGTCACTGCAAAAAGTCGCGAATCGCCCGAATAGTCTGCGTAGGTGCCTCTTCCATCAACCAATGTCCTGCCCCCGGAATCACCACTTCCGTGACATTGTCCGCGGCGTTGCGCATGACGATGGCTTCGTTGTTGCCAAAGGATTTTTCCCCGCCGACGGCCAGCACGGGCATGGTCAGGCGTGTCTTCATCGATGCTTCGTTGTCCACGGCGTCCTGGCGAATGCTGCGGAACTGCGCGAACGCCGCGTGCATCGCGCCGGGGCGGGCGTAGAGCTTGGCGTAATGCTGGCGGGTGGCTTCATCCACTTTGCTCGGGTCGCCGGCGAACTCGTTCCAGAAGCGGTCGAGGTAGATACGCTCACGACCGGCCACCAGGCGCTCGGCATCCGGACCGCCAAAATCGAAGTGCCACAGCATCGGTGAACGCACAATCTCGTTCCACGGCGGAATGCCCGGTACGGGCGCATCCATGACCACCAGGCGATCGGTTTGCTGCGGATAACGCGAGGCGTAGGCGAAGGCGACCATGGTGCCGATGTCGTGGCCGATGACCACCGAGTGGTCGATTTTCAAGGCTGCGAGTACCGCGCGTATGTCGCCCGCTTGCGTCTTCTTGTCGTAGCCGCCGTCCGGGATCGACGACAAGCCCATGCCGCGCAGGTCCGGCACCACGACCGTGTGGTCCTTGGCCAGGTCGGCAGCGAGAGGCGCCCACATGTCGCCGGTGTCGCCGAAGCCATGCAGCAGCACCACGGCAGGCCCTTTGCCGCCGACGCGCACGTGGATTTTCGCGCCTTCCACGGCGATGTCCTGGGTGCGGAACGAAGTGGGGAATGGCGTGACGCCGGCATGGGCGGGCAGGCTTAGCGCAAGCAGCAAAGAAGCAGTCAGCAGGGTGCGGATCATGTGGTTTTCCCGGAAGGATGCATGGAGAGTTGCGTACCGCATCCGCTGCAAACCACCGTGCCGAAAACGCACGTCGCCCGGGGCAGAACAAGGTACCCAAGGCTGGAGCGTAGACCACATTGAGCGTTCTGATGGACCCTACAAATCGATGACCAGGTCTGACGTTGGCTTACTGCAGCACAGCAGGCGCAATCCCTTGTCGATTTCACGCTGGCGAATGCCGCCGTTGTGGTTCATCGCCACCGTGCCTTGCAGCACCGCCGTTTTACAGGTGCCGCAGACCCCTTGGCTGCAAGAGGAGGGGATGATGGCGCCGGCCTTCTTCGCTGCGGTCAGCACGGTCTGGTTGCCCGGCATGCTGAAGGTTTTACCGGAGCGGGACAGCGTGATCGTAAACAGGCTCTCCGGCTGATCGAGGACGCAGGCCGTTTCGATCAGAGGGGCCTCATCCAGCGCCGTGATATCGAAGCTTTCCTGGTGATAGTGCTGGAAATCAAAGTTTCCCTGTTTGAGTAGCGACTTGACCGCGCTCATGTAGCCTTGCGGCCCACAAGTGAACACTTCCCGCTCCTTGAAGTCCGGCACCTGTTCGCTGAGCAAGGCCAGATCCAGGCGGCCAATCGGCCCGGCCCAATCCGTGCTGTCGCCGTGTCCTTCGCAGATATTCACGACACGAAGTCCCGGCATGCAGGCCTGCATCCGTGTCAGTTCTTCATGGAAAATAATATCGTCGGGGGTTCGAGCACTGTGCACGAAGACGATATCCAGTCGGGCTGCCAGGTCGAAACCCGCACGGGTCATGGACATCAGCGGTGTCACGCCGGAGCCCGCCGATAGATAAAGCAGCTTGTCGGCTGGACGGCCTATCGGTGTGAAGCTGCCCGCAGGGCCTGAGGCAAGCAGCCTGTCGCCTTCGCGCAAGTGATCGTGCAGCCAGTTCGATACGGTCCCGCCGGGAACACGCTTGACCGTGATCGACAGCGCAAAGGGGCGGGTGGGCGACGATGACAACGTGTAGCAGCGCGACACGCGTTGCCCCGAGATGGTCGGCGATACAGTAATGAACTGTCCTGGCTCAAAACTGATGGCGCTGAAATCCGCACTTCGAAAGGTAAAGGTTTTTACGTCGTGGGTTTCGTCGCGTACGGCGCAACAGTGCAGCGCTTTTTGCTCGCCACTGTTCCACTGCGCACCGTAGGTGGCCCACGTGTCCGGATGGGCAAATACGTTCGGTGCAGACACGGCGCTCGCTGTAACCGGCGGCTTTTCAAGGAGGGTCATGGTCATTGCTCACACTCCCTGTGCGGCAAGCCGCGCGGCGTACCAGCGAGAAAATTGATCCACGTAGGATTCGGTAAATGCCGAGAATGGGCCAGGCGAGTAGCCGGGATCTTGCGTACCGCTGTGGGTGATCGCGACAAGGTTGGCGTCCTGCTGATTGGTGGCTTTCCAGACCTCGGTCAGTTTTTCGATGTCGTAATCCACGCCCTCGATGGCGTCGGCATGGACCAGCCATTTGGTGCGCACCAACGTCTTGTCGGGCGCGAGCGGGATGATGTACGAAATGACGGCGTGATCGCTCATCACATGCGTCCAGGAGTTATGAGTCCACAGGTGCACGTCGCCGAGATCGCGGCGGGTCAGGTCACCAAACAGCCGCGTGCAGGCCACCCGAGTGTCGAGCGTTTGCGATTCGCCATTGCCGGCAATGACCAGCCGCTGCGTGCGGAACTGGGTCACCGCGTCTGTGTCCAGGTGCTCCACTGCGTCGCAGATAAACCCGTCACGTTCCCAGCTGCGTTTGGCCGCCGCATTGCGTTCTTCATACTCATCCAGCGCTTGCAGCGATTCCTCACTCAGACCTTCAGCGCAGAACCCAAAATCCTCCGGCAGGAATGAAGCGGTTAATTCAGGGTGCGTCGCAGAGCAGTGATAACACTCGCGATTGTTTTCGATGACCAACTTCCAGTTACCGTCTTCAATGATCTCGGCTTCATAAGCAATCTTCGAATACGTGAGGTTGTAGGGTGCCAGCCGGGGCGCCATGGTTTGTTCCAGATAGGCGATGTCTGCCGGTGGTTGGTCACCCAGGCAAACAAACACATGAGTGCCGACCACTTTCGTATGAACACGAGTCAGGCTTTTGCAGGTCGGATCGAAATCCTTGCCCATGTGAGCGGCATGCTTGAGGCTGCCATCAAGGTCGTAGGTCCACTGGTGATACGGGCACACGAGCATGCCCACCGTTGATTTGCCGGCCTGCTTCAGGCGTGCCCCGCGATGGCGGCAAACGTTGCGAAACGCTTGCACCTGCTCGTCGTCATCACGCACGAGGATGATCGAGGATTTGCCGATGTCTATGGTCGAAACATCCCCAGGCTCCGGGATGTCCGCCGTCACGCCGACCAGAATCCAGTGCCGGGTGAAAAAGATATCGACGTCGCTGTCGAAAATGTCCTGACGCCCGAACAACGCGCCATGCATGCCATGGCCTGGGGTGCGTGCAGTCATCAGTTCTTGTTGGGATTTCGCGACAGTAGTTGTCATCTGTTGCCTCACGGGGGCGATGTTGAATCGTCAGCAAGTGACGGTGAGGCAAGTATCAAAATGGTCCGGATTTGCGTCAATGCGCTTTAATTTCACCCTCGCATAGCTAAAAGTTATGCGAAGAATCGACAACTGACCTTAGTGTGAAAGTAGCGACTCATCCCGTAACCAATCGACGATGGCGTTCACCAACGGGGTTATTTCCCGGCCGTTCGGAACAATCAGGTAATAGGCATCTTTCGGTTTCACCGCATAGTCAGTAATCCGCACCAGTTCGCCGCTCTGCAATAGTGGACGCAACAAACGGTTCCAGCCCAGCGCGACGCCATAGCCCTGCAACGCGGCCTGCACCGTGTCGTTGTAACTGCTGCAGCGCAGGCAGTAATTCACCTTGGGACGACTCTCGCCCAGTTCCTTGAACCAGCTGTTCCACGTCATCCAGCCTTCGAGCGTGGTGTCCGAATCGATCAGGTCAATGTGCAGGAAGTCGTCGACTGATAGCGGGGCAGGGTGCGTGGTCAGCCAGGAGGGGGAACACACCGGGAACACTTCTTCGTCAAACAGGAATATCGCGGTGCCGTCCTCCCATTTTCCATTGCCGAAGCGCACGGCGATGTCGACGTCCTGTCGGTGCACGTCCGGATTGTGGACTTGGGTGATCAGGCGCAATTGCAGCTTGGGTTGCGACAGGCGCAATGCAGCCAGCCGGGGCAGGATGCGCAGGTGTGAAAACGCCGCGGTGCAGGCGAGCACCAGTTCCTGCTCGGGAATCCCCTCGGAAATCTTGTCGAACACGTTCGCCATGCGCTGCATGGATTCGGCGACCACCGAATACAGCACGTAGCCTTCGCTGGTCAGTTTGATCGCCCGGTGCAGTCGATGAAACAGACGGGTGCCGAGGGTTTCCTCCAGGTATTTGACCTGCTTGCTGACGGCCGCCTGGGTCACGCCCAACTCTTGCGCCGCCAGCGTGAAGCTGCTCAACCGCGCAACGGCCTCGAATTCCATCAAGGCCGTCATGGACGGTATCAGTCGGCGGTAACCCTTGACCTTCTTACTGGTTTCTTCACTGCCCATCTTGGTCGATCCTGAAGGAGAACGGAGCCGCTCAACCGGCGACACACTATCGCCTGTTCCGTTACTCGCCGGGAAGTGCTCGCAAAGCCGTGTCGCAAACGCCTTGCGCCATGTCGCTACGGGTCAACCGGGCTGCTGGCAAAGTGCGCTTGGCAATAAGCTTTATGATGGAATGTTCTAGAAATAAGCATTCCAAAAACGACGTGTTTCTTTTCTGTAACCGACTAGTTCATTTTTGAGGTGAACGCATAACTAAATGAATTAAAAAGAAATTACTCGAAATTTCGTTGTGTTTTTCCTGTGTTTTCTATGTATACACAAGAAATACAATCTATTGACCGACCCAAAAACCCGTGCGAGTCTCGACTCATCAGTCAGCCGCACCTGACCGCAAAACTGCCCTTGGAGGTCGTTGTGAAAAACGGCAAAACCAGTCTTTACGAAGATCTGAAACGTCAAATCCTGACGATGGAACTGGACCCTGACGAAGCGCTGGATGAGGTCATTCTCAGCGAGCGATATGGCTTGTCCCGCACGCCGGTCCGGGAAGTATTCCGACGCCTGGCCGGTGAAGGTTATGTCGACATTCGGGAAAACCGCGGTGCCCGGGTGATTCCAATGAATCACTCGACCCTGCGCAATTTCTTCCTCGTCGCACCGATGATTTACGCAGCCGTTGGCCGTCTGGCCGTTCAAAACTACAAGCCGCGCCAACTGGTCGACTTGAAGGACACGCAGCACCGGTTCCGCATCGCCACTACCTCAAGGGATGCGCTGGCCATGGTCGTCGAGAACAACCGCTTCCACGCGATCATGGGCGAAATGGCCGGCAATCAATACCTCCAGCCCAGCCTGGAAAGATTGCTGATTGATCACTCCCGTATCGGCAATACCTTTTTCCGGCCTCAAAACGAGGACATGGAAGAGCGTCTTGAGCTGTCGGCGGGGCACCACGATTTGTTTATCGAGGCGATTGAACGCCGCGATGAATCCGCAGTAGTCGATCTCGTGTTTGAACACTGGGAACTGTCCCGGGAAAACATGGAGATTTTTATCGCGCCCCAAGGCATCAAGGCGGACGCGCTCGTTGATCTTCCACGCAATTCATTTCCGGAGAAATCATCTTGAAATTTGAAGGCATCTACACACCCGCAGTGACACCTCATAAACCGGATGGGGAAATAGACTGGAGCGTGTACTCCGAAGTACTGGAGTCGCTGATCGAGGCGAAAGTGCACGGCATTATCATCGGCGGCTCGACCGGCGAATATTATGCGCAGACCTCGGAAGAGCGTACCGAGCTTGCCGCTTATGCCAAGGATGTCATCGGCAGCCGGGTCCAGTTGATCGTCAGCACCGGGGCCATTCGTACCGAAGATTCGGTGCAATACGCCAAGGATGCCAAAGCGATCAAAGCGGACGCCATTCTCGTCACCAGCCCGCCGTACGCGCTGCCGACTTCCCAGGAAAACGCGATTCACGCGCTGACCATCGATCGCGCTGCCGACCTGCCGATCATGCTTTACAACTACCCCGGCCGCATGTCCGTTTCGATGGACGAGGATTACCTCACCCGTGTGAGCGCCTCCAAAAATGTAGTTGCCATCAAGGAAAGCTCCGGCGACATGGGCCGCGTTCATCTGCTGGCCCGTGAGTTCCCGAACATCGCGCTGTCCTGCGGTTGGGATGATCAGGCACTGGAGTTTTTTGCCTGGGGCGCCCGAAGCTGGGTGTGTGCCGGCTCCAACTTCCTGCCGACCGAACACGTGGCGCTTTATGAAGCCTGTGTGCTCGAAAAGGACTTCGACAAGGGCCGCCGGATCATGTCGGCGATGATGCCGCTGATGAATGCCCTGGACGGCGGCAAGTTTGTTCAGTCGATCAAATACGGTTGTGAACTGGCCGGGCTGAAAGTAGGGGACGTGCGCTTGCCGCTGCAACCTCTCGACCTGGAAGAAAAGCAAAGCCTGCAAACCATCATTGCCAATGTGAAGCGCGACGTTGCACGCATCACATCAGGAGCCAGCCATGGGTGATCTCCTGACCAAGGCCGAATATGCCGCCATCGCCAAAGACATTTCGTTCCCCTGCAATGCCTTCATCAACGGCGCGTTCAAACCCGCAATTTCGGGCAAAACCTTCGCCACGAACAATCCGGCGACCGGTGAGTTTCTGGCGGACGTCGCCGCTTGCGCGTCGGCAGATGTCGATCTTGCGGTCAGCAACGCCAAGGAAGCGTTTGAGGATGGCCGCTGGAGATCCATTTCTCCAAAAGAGCGCAAAACCGTCCTGTTGAAGTTTGCCGATTTGCTTGAACGGCATAGCCACGAACTGGCCGTCCTTGAGAGTCTCGACAGCGGCAAGCCAGTCAGCGAGTGCCAGTTGGTCGATGTGCCGGACACCATTCATACGCTGCGCTGGCACGCCGAGTTGATCGACAAGATTTATGACAACACCGCCCCTGTGGGCAGTGACGCGCTGACCATGGTCGTGCGTGAGCCTATCGGGGTGGTGGGCTGCGTGCTGCCCTGGAACTTCCCGCTGCTGATGCTGGCCTGGAAAATCGGCCCGGCACTCGCCGCAGGCTGTTCGGTGATCGTCAAACCCGCCGAGCAGACCACGCTGACGACGTTGCGTGTGGCGCAACTCGCGTTCGAGGCGGGCGTCCCCGCCGGTGTGCTCAACATTGTCACCGGCACCGGGAAAGAGGTCGGCGAGCCGATCGGCCTGCATCACGACGTCGACATGGTGAGCTTCACCGGCTCCACCGCGACCGGCCGCCGTTTCCTGCACTACGCAGCCGATTCGAATCTGAAACGCATCGTTCTCGAGTGCGGCGGGAAAAACCCGGCCGTGGTGATGGACGATGCGCAAAACCTTGACCTTGTCGCTCAGCATGTCGTCAACGGCGCGTTCTGGAACATGGGCGAAAACTGCTCCGCAACCTCGCGGCTGATCGTCCACGCGTCTGTGAAAGATGAACTGCTGGAACGCATGGGCGCCTACATCCGCGAATGGAAAATGGGTGATCCACTCGACCCGCAAAACCGCGTCGGCGCGTTGGTCAGCCCCGAACATTTCGCGAAAGTGAAGTCGTACCTTGAGCATGCCAGCGCCGGCAAACTTGATGTTGTGTACGGCGGTGGTACCGAAGACGGTGCGTTCGTCGAGCCGACCGTGATTGACGGTGTCGCGCCAGAGAGTCGGTTGTTCCAGGAAGAGATCTTCGGTCCGATCCTGTCGGTCACCACGTTCAGCTCGATTTCTGAAGCCATTGCCCTGGCCAATGACACGGTGTACGGCCTGGCCGCCTCGGTTTACACCGGCAGCCTGCGCCGTGCCATCAAGTTGGCGAGGGAGATTCGCGCCGGGATCGTCACCGTGAACTGCTTCGGCGAGGGCGATGCTTCCACGCCGTTTGGCGGCTACAAGGAGTCCGGGTTCGGCGGTCGGGACAAATCGATTTTTGCCCACGATCAATACACCGAAATCAAAACCATCTGGATCGATGTGTCTGATCGGTCGGATGAAGAGAACGAAAAATGAGCACCCATACCATCAAGCGCCTTCCGGTAGACACCGGGGTTTCAGGTTGGGAGGCAATTTCCGTACGCACTGCGCCTGTTCGCCTGCTTGATGGCAACGTCACGGCGGACTGGCTGATCATCGGTGCGGGTTTTGCCGGGCTGTCTGCGGCTCGCAGGCTGGCTCAACTGCATCCGGGCTGCCGCATTGCGGTGGTGGATGCCCATGAAATCGCCAAGGGGCCGGCGGGCAGGAACTCGGGGTTCATGATCGATGTGCCGCACAGCCTTTCCTCCGGGGAGTATTCGGTGGGCGGTGAGTCGGCAACGGCACTGGAAATTGCCCAGAACCGTTTTGCCATTGCGTTTGCCGCCGACGCTGCTCGTGAATATGGCATGTCTGCGCAGACGTTCGACCCTTCCGGCAAGATCAACGCCGCCGCCACCGAGCGGGGGACGAAACTCAATGACAACTATGCCAAATCGTTAAAAGGCATTGGCGAGCAGTTTGAAGTGCTGGACGCCGCGCAGATGCGGGACATCACCGGCTCCACTTATTACCACAACGGGCTGTATACGCCTGGTGCGGTGATGATTCAGCCAGCGCAATATATTCGGGATCTTGCAAACGGACTTGATCGGCAAATTGAACTGTATGAGCGTTCACCGATTGTGGAATTGTCCCGGGCGGGAATTGGCTGGAAGGCGAAGTCTCATCGTGGTTCCGTTAGTGCGCCTAAAGTCATTCTTGCGGTCAATGGCCATATTGAAGACTTCGGTCACTTTCAAGGCCGGTTGCTGCATGTCTTTACTTACGCCTCAATGACGGCTGCTTATAGTCATGATGAGTTTTCAAGGCCGGTTACCGGTAAAGATCGTTGGGCCTTATTGCCAGCGGACCCGATGGGCGCGACAGTTCGCAAGATAACTTCGAATGGACTTTCGCGGATTGTTATCCGCACCAAGTTTACCTACGACCCGAGTATTCAAGTCACACCGATGCGTGTCGCGGCGGTGGCCGAAGAACAACGGCACTCTCTGGATGCGCGTTTCCCGGAGTTGAAATCAACGCCGCTGGAATTCAGCTGGGCAGGGCGGCTTTGCCTGAGTCGTAACAGCGCGCCCGCCTTTGGCGAAATCGAGGAAAACCTCTATTCCGCTTGCTGCGAAAACGGGCTGGGCACGGTTAAAAGCACATTGGCAGGCGTGATGGCTGCCGAGTTGGCCAGCGGTCACCATTCACAGGTTTTGCAAAGTTTCAGTCAACTGCCAGGGCCTAGCCGGCTTCCACCAAAGATATTGACGATGTTGGGTGTCAACTCGGTTATTCGCTGGCAGGCGCTCAGAGCAGGGCGAGAAGGCTGAATAGTTTCAAACCACCGGCTTTTATTTCATAAAGGCCTAATCTCTAGTTTTAACCGTAGATCGGAGCACGCCATGAAAAAGATTTGGAAGGCAGTCTGCGCTGTCGCTGTGGCCGGCGTTATGTGTTTGCCAGTTCACGCCGAAGAAAAAAATATCACCATGGGTACTATGACGTGGGAGGACTTGACGCCAATTACGGGTATTACCAAGAAGGTGCTTGAAGACTCTGGTTATACCGTAAAAGTTGTGGAGTTCTCCGAGTGGGGCATCGCTTATGCGGCATTAAGCAAAGGTGATGTTCAAGTGCTGGCGTCGCAAACGGACTACGCGGCAAACGATTACTGGAACAAAAACAAGAACAAAATCGAGAAACTCTCGCCGGTTTCGTTTGGCCTCTACCAAGGGCTTGCGGTACCGAGTTATGTCGACATCGATTCCATCGACCAGTTGAACGCCAATTCGGAAAAACTGGGCGGCAAGATCATCGGTATCGAACCGGGTTCTGGCCTGATGAACGATGCGACCAATGTGGTTAAGGCCTATGACCTCAAGCTGAAACTGGTGGAAGGCAGTACCACGGCAATGACGGCGGCGTTGAAATCGGCAGTCGACCGTAAAGAGCCGGTGGTCGTCACCGTTTGGGATCCGTCCTGGATGACCAAGAAATTCGATCTCAAATTCCTGAAAGATCCAAAAGGCATTTTCCCGCCGCTGCAAGGCTACTACTGGATCGGCCACAAAGGCTTCGCTGAAAGCAATCCGCGTGCGCGTGAACTGATGGCGAGCGTCTACGTGCCAATCGCCGACATCACCGCGATGAACGCCGAAGTCAAAGATGGCAAAACCATGGAACAGGCCATCAAGGGCTGGACCGATAGCCACAGCGAGCTGCTCAAGCGCTGGGAAAATATCAAGAACTGATTGCTGATGCCTTACGCCACTGCCGCCCTTTGATTCATTAGAGAAACCAGAAAACTGGTTCACGGGTTACGAAAATGACAACGGCCAAAATAGACACTAACGAAGTGCTGATAGATTGCCAGTCAGTCTGGAAAATCTTCGGGAAAGCCGCACCGGCAGCGATGAACGCTGTCACTCAGCAAGGGCTGACCAAGACTCAGATCCTGCAAAACTACGGCTGTGTGGTCGGGGTCTCCGACGTCAGCCTCCAGGTTCGAAGAGGCGAAATCTTCTGCATCATGGGCTTGTCCGGCAGTGGCAAATCCACCTTGATCAGGCTCCTCAACAAACTGATCACACCGAGCTCAGGCAAAGTGCTGGTCAAAGGCAAGGATCTGTCTTCCCTGACACCGGCGCAGCTTCGAGAGGTGAGGGCGCGTCACATCGGCATGGTCTTCCAGAGTGTCGCGTTGTTGCCCAATCGGACGGTGCTGGAGAACACGGCATTCGGCCTGGAAGTGCAGGGCGTCGGCAAGGCTGAGCGGTACAAAGTGGCCGAGCAGGCACTGGCCAAAGTGGGGCTGAGCGAATGGTCATCGCGTTACCCCACGGAGTTGTCTGGCGGCATGCAGCAACGTGTCGGCCTGGCCCGTGCGATTACCGCCGACCCTGAAGTGATTTTGATGGATGAACCGTTCAGTGCGCTTGATCCATTGATTCGCCGGCAGTTGCAGGACGAGTTTCGCCAGCTGACCAAGGAGCTTGGCAAGTCGGCGGTCTTCATTACTCACGACCTGGACGAGGCCATCCGCATCGGTGATCGCATCGCGATCATGAAGGATGGCGTGATCATCCAGGTCGGCACCGCCGAGGAAATCGTGCTTAACCCGGCGGACGATTATGTCGCGGAGTTTGTGGCAGGTATTTCCCGGCTGCACCTGGTCAAGGCGCACTCGGTCATGACACCGGTCGAGCCTTTCAAGGTCGCTAACCCGGGATGCGACATTTCCAGGCTGAGCAAGACTTCGCTGGGCGCAGACATCAACGAACTGATCGGATTGACGATGAAGTCCGAGCGCGACGCGCTGGCAGTCATCGACAACGGCGTGGTGGTGGGCATCATTACGCCGCGCGATTTGCTTCGCGGCGTTCAGGGCATTCCGAATGAATTCTCGGCTTCAACAACCGACACCGTTCTGGAGGCATCGACATGAGCATTCCGGACTTTTCCGATCAATTCGACGCGACCATCGACTCGAGTCTGGAATGGCTCTCGGACCATGGCGAGTTTTTGTTCGACGGCGTCAATGCCCTGCTGACGGGCGTTTATAAAAGTGTGCTTTGGTGCATTGCCTATCCGCCGTATTACCTCGTCGCGCTGGCCATCGCCCTGATTGGATGGCGGGTGGTGGGCGCCCGGTTCGCGATTCTCGCGGGCCTCGCGCTGGTGTTCTGCGACGTGATCGGCTTGTGGCCAGAGACGGTCAGCACGCTTGCGCTGGTGCTGACGGCCACCGTACTGGCGCTGGTGGTGGCGATTCCATTGGGCGTGCTGGCCGGCCTCGCGCCGTCGGTTGATCGCGTGGTCGATCCGGTGCTGGACCTGATCCAGACCATGCCGCCCTACATCTACCTGTTGCCGGCCATCGCGCTGCTGGGCTACGGCCCGGCCACCGCACTGCTCGCCACTTTTATCGTGGCCGTGCCGCCGGCGATACGCCTGACATCCCTGGGGATTCGGATGACCCCGCGAGAGTTCATCGAGCTGGGCGATGCCAGTGGTGTCACGGGCTGGCAAATGTTTTTCAAGATTCGCCTGCCGTTCGCCAAGCCCAGCATCATGGCCGGGGTGAACCAGAGCTTGATGATGGCGTTCGGCATGGTGGTTATCGCCGGCATCGTCGGCTCCGGCGGGCTGGGTGAGTCGATCTACGGCGCCGTTCGCACACTGGATATCGCCAAGTCGATCAACGCGGCCATCGCCATCGTCATTCTGACCATGATTCTGGATCGGTTGGCGCAGCACGCTGCCCGTTCGCGGATGGGAGAAAGCCAATGAGTGCCTCAGAACTGCAATTTTCCCCGGGTGAATTCCTGGCGCCCGCAGTCGATTGGCTGAACGCCAATCTGCACGGTGTGTTCAAAGGCATCAGCCAAGTCATCGAGGCGGTGCTGGGCGCGGTGGAGTCCGCGTTGCTGGCGCCGCATCCTTATCTGTTCATCGCCATCGTCGTGGTCGGCGCGTTCTTTTTCGCCAACAAACGCGTCGCGGTATTTGCCGCCTTGATGTTGGCGTTTTGCCTGTTCGCCGGCCTTTGGGCGGCCTCCATGCAAACCATCGCGCTGGTCTCGGTGGCGGTGTTGATCTCGGTGGCCATCGCCTTTCCGCTTGGTGTGCTGGCTGCACGGGTAAAGCGCGTGGATGAAGCCTTCCTGCCGATCCTCAACATCATGCAAACCGTGCCACCGTGGGTTTACCTGATTCCCGCCGTGATGCTGTTCAGCCTCGGGCGAGTGCCGGCGATTATCGCGACCATCGTCTACGGCATTCCGCCGATGCTCAGGCTGACCACCCTGGCGTTCAAACAGTTGCCGAAAGACCTGCTGGAACTGGGCCAGGCGTCCGGCGCTTCACCCCGGGACATTCTGTTCAAGATCGAACTGCCGACCGCCGCGCCGACGCTGTTGGTCGGGCTCAACCAATGCATCCTCATGTCCCTGGCAATGGTGGTGTTGGCGGGCCTGGTCGGTGCCGGTGGACTCGGTGCAGAAGTGACGCGAGGTCTTTCCAGAATGGAGATGGGCCTGGGGCTGCGCGCCGGTCTGGCGATCGTCGCCGTGGCTCTGTTGCTGGACCGGCTGACACGCGGCGCGTTGCAGCGTCACTCCCCACGCGCACTTCTTTGAGAGACCTTCAGAATGAGACGTAGCTTTTTTTGTGTTGACTCCCATGCGTGCGGGAACCCGGTGCGGGTCGTGACTGGCGGCGGGCCTCTGCTGCCGTCCGTTTCGATGGCCGAACGCCGTGAGATTTTCGTGCGTGACCATGACTGGGTTCGCACCGCGCTGATGTTCGAACCCCGTGGGCACGACATCATGTCCGGCGTGATCATCTACCCGTCGAACCGCGACGATTGCGATTTTGGCGCGTTGTTCATCGAAGTCAGCGGCTGCCTGCCAATGTGCGGGGCGGGTACGATCGGCTTGTCCACCGTGGTGATTGAAGAGGGCCTGGTCACGCCGCGCGAGCCGGGTCGGCTGGCCATCGAAACACCGGCCGGGCGTGTCGATGTCGATTACGTCATGAGCGGCGAATACGTGGACTCGATCCGACTGTTCAACGTGGCCAGCTACCTGCACAGCGCCGACGTGGTGGTCGAGGTGCCGGACGTTGGAACCTTCACCGTCGACATTGCCTATGGCGGCAATTTCTATGCGGTGGTTGAACCGCAAGAAAGTTGGGCCGGCCTGACAGGGATGACGACCGCAGACATCGTCAGCCTGAGTCAGAAACTTCGTTCGGCATTGGCAGGCGTGTGTGATCCCGTGCATCCCGAAAACAGCCGGATCAGTGGCGTTCACCATGTCATCTGGTGCGACGACGAACATGGCACCGCCGCCGATGGCCGCAGTGCGGTGTTCTACGGCGACAAGGCGATTGACCGCTCTCCCGGCGGCACCGGGACGTCGGCGCGGATGGCGCAGCTGGTGGGGAAGGGCCGGTTGCGCGTGGGCGAGACGTTCCGCAATGAGAGCCTGATCGGCACGATTTTCGAAGGCAAAGTCGAGTCTGCGGTGAAAGTCGGCCCATTCGACGGCATTCGCCCCAGCATCGGTGGCTGGGCGCAGATTACCGGGCACAACACCATATTTGTCGATGACAAGGACCCGCTTCGTCATGGCTTCCAGTTGGCATGATCAGGTGTAAATGGCGCTAGGGTGTTTTGAGCGCCAGCAGGTAGCATTAGGTTTTATCTACGCCGTAACCGAGTGCCTAAAACTTTGATCGAACGACGCCAATTTAGCGGAGGCATGAAGGGGAAAAATCTTCGCTATCTGAACGACAACCCCGATGAGCCTGTTCAACTGACACGGACAGGCTTTTTGCTGCTCGAACATTTTTCGCTGCCGGCATTTACGCAGGCACTGGATACGATCATCACGGCGAATCTGCTACGGCCAAAACTGTTCTCGTCGCGCACGTTCGGCTTGCACGACGGGGAGGTCATCAGCGATCTGGGGCTGGTCATCCGGCCGGATGCGCGCATTGATTGCTCCGTCGTGCACGACCTCGATCTGTTGGTCATTTGCGGTGGCTACAGGACCGAGCTGAAGGCCTCTGACGAGTTGACCAGTCTGTTGAGAGCGGCCGCCGACCATGGCGTGAGCCTGGCCGGATTGTGGAATGGCGCCTGGTTCCTCGGGAGTGCCGGCTTGCTCGACGGCTATCGCTGCGCGATTCATCCCGAACATCGCCCCGCGCTCGCGGAAGTGGCGAAAGCGGCGCATGTCACCAGCGAGCCTTTTGTCATTGATCGAGACCGGCTCACCGCGTCCAGCCCTTCGGGCGCGTTCCACATGGCGCTGGACTGGATCAAGAGCTTGCACGACAAGGCTCTTGTCGAAGGGATCGAGGATATCCTTGCGTTCGAAGAGTCGCGTTACCGGCGGATCAAACCGACGGAAAATGTCTGCGTGAGCGCACCCTTGCGCGAGGTGGTGAAGCTGATGGACGCCAACCTCGAAGAGCCTCTGGAGTTGGAGCAATTGGCCGTCTACGCAGGCCGTTCTCGCCGCCAGCTCGAGCGTCTGTTCAAGGAACAGCTCGGCACCACGCCTCAGCGCTATTACATGGAATTGCGCATTACCGAAGCGCGACGCCTGCTGCAGCACACGGAACTGTCCCAGGTGGATGTGCTGGTGGCCTGTGGTTTTGTGTCACCGAGTCATTTCAGCAAGTGCTACAGCTCGTATTTCGGGTACAGGCCGTCGAAGGAAAAACGGCTGGTCAAATAAGCCCCTTCAATACTTGTAGGAGCGAGCCGGCTCCGGGCGGCGTTCCGACGATGGACTTCAGAACACCGCGTTTATCCAGATAACACGCGTTTTCGTTCACGTCCATCGCGAGCAGGCTCGCTCCTACAGTTGAAGTGTTCGTAACGACATGCGTTGTCGTACGACTATCTGATTTTCAAATACCCACGGCCACACCCGGACCACTAATCTCTTCAAGGGCGGCACAGCCTTTGCCGTTCGGCGGGTTGTCTGTCGAGACGAACGGCCATTTTCCGGATTGACAGCCGGGTAGGGGAATCGTTATAAAAGGCGCAGTTGTACGACGACATACGATGTTACACCCCTAAAAACAAAAACCGGGTCCCATCATGAACTCAATCCGCTTTCCAGCCTTCCCGCATACCGCTTCTTGTGGTCCGGTCCTGATTGCCTGCCCAGGCGCTCAGTCATCCCCGTTATCTGTAGCAACCTCCCGATTGCACGTGCTACTCGTCTGACGATTGCCACGGAGCAGTTCGCTGCGCGTAAGAATTGATCTCGCTTGAAACCGAGAGATCATCACCACAATCCAATAATAAAGTGATGCCATGAATCTGAACGAGCCCATCAATGCGCAACGTGTCGGCCAGTCCGTCGGCAAATATCGCTGGACGATCTGTGCACTGTTGTTCTTCGCCACCACCGTCAACTACCTCGACCGCCAGGTGCTCAGCCTGTTGGCGCCGGATCTGTCGACGCAATTTGGCTGGAGCAACAGCGACTACGCCAACATCGCTTCCGTTTTCCAGTTTGTGTACGCGATTTCCATGCTGTTTGCCGGCCGTTTCGTCGACAAGATCGGCACCAAGAAGGCCTACATCATCGCGATCGCTGTCTGGTCGACCGGCGCCATGATGCATGCCTTTTCAGTGCCGATGGGCGAGGGCATCGCGGCGGTGAGCAGTGCGTTCGGCCTTGCCGTGATCCCGGTCTCTATCGCCGGTTTCATGCTGTCCCGCGCCGTGCTGGCGATAGGCGAGGCGGGTAACTTCCCGATTGCGATCAAGGCTACGGCCGAATACTTCCCGAAGAAGGAACGCTCCTTCGCCACCGGTATCTTCAACTCCGGCGCCAACGTGGGCGCGATCCTGGCGCCGATCTGCGTGCCGCTGATTGCCGCCCTGTGGGGTTGGGAAGCGGCGTTCATCGTGATCGGCATGCTGGGCTTTGTCTGGGTGGCCGTGTGGATTGCGCTGTACGAAAAACCTGAAAATCAAAAACGCCTCTCGGCAGAGGAACTGGCCTTCATCCGCAGCGATGCGCAGGTGATTGCCACCCCTGCACCGGGCGTTGCCGAGAAAAAAGTCTCGTGGTTCAAGTTGCTGACCTACCGTCAGACCTGGGCGTTCGCCTTCGGCAAATTCATGACCGACGGTGTGTGGTGGTTCTTCCTGTTCTGGCTGCCAACCTACCTGTCGGCGCAGTACGGCATGAAGGGCGCGGCCATCGTGTTGCCTTTGGCCGTGCTGTACAGCATGACCATGGTCGGCAGTATTGGCGGCGGCTGGTTCCCGAGCTATTTCATGGCACGTGGCGATGCGCCGTATGACGGCCGGATGAAAGCCATGCTGGTCATCGCCTTCTTCCCGCTGCTGGTGTTGCTGGCTCAGCCACTGGGTTACATCAGCTTTTGGGTACCGGTGATATTGATCGGCATCGGGGCGTCGGCGCATCAGGCGTGGTCGTGCAACATCTTCACCACCGTGTCTGACATGTTCCCGCAAAAATCCATCGCGTCAGTGGTCGGCATTGGCGGTTTGGCCGGCGGCATGGGCGGTGTTGCGATGACGAAGCTTGGCGGTTGGGTGTTCGACTACTACAAATCGATCAACGATATTCACACCGGCTACATGATCATGTTCGCCATCTGTGCGGTGGCCTACCTGGTGGCGTGGAGCGTGATGAAACTGCTGGTACCGCGCCACAAGGAAATCACCGATCTGTAATCGGCTGGCTTGAGAGGTTGAACCGGTGACGGCGCTTGTAGCCGTCACCGGTTCCGTTTCACCATTCACCGCCCTTCAGTTCAGGGGGCGCAGGTCAGGTACGACTCGCCATGCGCCGTTTCACCCTGTAGCAGTCATTGATATCGAGCGCTTTCTGGTAAAACTCCCAGCGCTGCGCGCGGTTACTGTCACCCTGCAGCCGGTAAATCTCCGCTTGATAATCACGGCTGCTGCCCCATTGCATTGCCATGCCCATGGGCTCTTCGCGTCGACACTCAAGCTTTACAACCGGCTGCGGAAAGTATTTCTCATAGAGGGGCATGCTGGTCTCGATCGCCTGCAGCGCTGTCTGGTATTGGACGGTGTCCGTGAACGCCACGCACCAGGACGAAATCTCGAGTGCCGCTGGAGCAAAGCCATGCACCAGACTTTGTTCGAACAAGGGGCAAGCCTTCTCCTTTATCACGTCACTCGGATGGAGCATCACGTAGATCAACGCCAGACGATACTGCGCTACCGGATGCTCAAGCGCTGCGGCTTGCTCCAGTAATGTGATCGCAGGCCTGAGCAACACTCCCGCTTCGTCGACCAGCGCCATTGAGCGCTGCTTCTCCTCGGCACTCGCCGTGGGAAAATTGGAAGGTACCGCTTCAAGCTTGCTATTGGCTTGCTGCAGATACGGGACAGCCTGTTGGTAGAGACTCTCGGAGCGAGAATCTATGGAAAACGAACTCGCCATGCACAGCGACGGCATCAGACTCGCCAGCAAGGTGATGCAACTGCGATGGATAAACATGGGGACTTCCTTGTGTCACGCGTCTTCAGTGTTGCGCAGGATACTGAGAACTTTGCATGGGGACCACTTTCAGGCGTGAGCGATCAGGATTCTGGTGACGGTAATGGACGCGCGTGAATGACGACTCGAGCCTTACCCCTTGGCTCGGTGACGCAAGCGTGAGTACGAAATCAGCATGCTGGTCAGTTCTTGTGTCACTTGGGTGAAGGGTGACACTCGACGGCTGATCAGGCACACCTCGCACGACTCCAACGGCTCGCGAATCGAAATGCTGGTCAGCGACGAGGAAAACAGCTTCATGCCGGCAAGCATGCCGGGCTCAATGGTCAGGTAGTCTGTCTCGGAGATGATGTGCAGGATTTCCAGCAGCGACTCGGTCGTGATCGCGATTTTCGGAGGCGGCAAGCCTTGGGCTTTGAACAGCTCGATCAGTTGCTTCTCCGCGCTACCGGCAATCCCCGCCGGGCGGACGCTGATCCACTGGCAATCGGCAAGATCGCGCACTGAGCGAGCCTCTGCCAGGGGATGCCCCTTGCGTGCAATGACGCTGGCTTTCGAGCGGTAAAGCCGCTCAATCTGCAAGTCGATATCGCAAACGTCGGCACTCAGTGGACACATCACAAAGTCGAGCCGGCCCGCGCGAATCATTTCGATCAACTTCTTCGTCTGGCCACCGGCGACGTGCAACTGCACGTTTGGAAATCGGCGGGTAAAACTGTTGAAGACCGGCATCAGGCACGCAGCCAACGGTTCCGTCGTGACACCCAATGCGATCTGACCTTCGGGCGCACCGTTGCATTGTCGGACGTCCTGTACTGCGCGATCACAATCCAGAATGATCGAGCGTGCCCTGGTCAGGAAAACCTTGCCGGCCAGGGTCAGGCTGATGCCTTGATTGGAGCGCACCAACAAGGTGGCCCCCAGTTCTCTTTCAAGACTTTGAATCGACTCGGTCAAGGTGCTTTGAGCCGCTTCCAGCGTTCGCGCCGCCGAACGAAAACTGCCCATGTCGACCACTGAGCAGAACGCCCGAAGCTGGATCAGTTTCATGCAGCAGTGATCCAGTTGTTGCCGTTGTGGCCATGGGCAGCGTGAGAGATAGAGATTGTGCGGCTGCTTGCGGTGTTCATGGCGGATTCTCCAAACGGCAAGGGATGTAGTGGCTTGTTATCGCTATCGATTAGATCGTATGCGATGTATTAATATTCAAGCAAAAACCCCTTGATGTCAAAGCTCATGTCGCGACTTGGCGACGAGCGGTGATGGGCTTCATCTCAACTGGCGAAGGGCAGCAGGGTGGCCGGAAAAGCCGAAGGTGATCGGTTTTTCCGTCATTCCTGGTGCTCTTTTCTCGTCTATAAAATGAGCCAAGTCAGATAGTTACGTGTTTTTTGTGCTATTTGACTTTAATAAAAAACTCAAGGAATCACTGATGAGCAAAATTGAAAAAGTCTTGGCTACCGGCAAGACTCACACCACCCTGAGCAGCTCCGGCAACACTTCGCGCGGGCACAACGGCAACCTCGACATCGAACTCTCAACGCCGGGGAGCGCCAAACCGGCCCACGTATTTGCCGCCACCCAGCCGCACCCGACGGCCGAGCAGTTGTTTGCCGGCGCATGGTCGGCTTGCTACATCGCAGCGCTTGGCCTTGCGGCCAAAGAGTTGAAGGTGGCTATTCCGGCCGACGTGTCCGTCGATATCGAGATTGATCTGGGGCAAACCGGGAATGCTTACTTCCTGCAGGCCGGGTTCAACGTCAACCTGCCAGGCCTGCCTTATGAGGTCGCTTGCGCTGTTGCACATGCGGCGGATCAAATTTGCCCGTACTCGAAGGCCACGCGCGGCAACATTGATGTGTATTTGAATGTTCAGACGTCGTGAGTCGATATAAAAAGCCGGGTTCAAGTCGCTGAGGTAAGTGAAAAGCCCAAAGCATGAAGACTTGATGCTGACGGCGGCAGTGTCCGTCGACGCACGACTCCCTGGTGAGCCGTGCGTCGACCGTAACCGGCCAGCTGCACTTGGATAACGAACATCAGAGGAACGAGCACTTCCGATACCATCGCATGCGATGTATAGTCGGGCCTTGCGATCCATTTGTCTTTGGCCCGGAGAATGCTCATGAAACCCACTGAAAAGACATCCGCCCTCGACCTGAAGCTTTCCGACTTCCTGTGTTTTGCGGTCTATTCCTCCAACCTCGCCTTCGGCAAGGCTTACAAGCCAATGCTCGAACGGCTCGGACTCACTTACACGCAATACATCACCCTCGTGGCGCTGTGGGAGGAAGACAACCAGACCGTTGGCAGCCTCGGCGAAAAACTGTTCCTGGAATCCAACACCCTCACTCCGATCCTGAAGAAGTTGGAAGCCATGGGGTATGTGCTGCGCCAGCGCGACCCGGAAGACGAACGCCAAGTGCGGATCAGCCTCACAAAAGAGGGGCGAAAATTGCGTGAAGGTCTCTCCGAAGACGGCTTCCCGCAAACCGGTCTGGATGCCGACGACTTCGTGCAATTGCAGCAGGCAATCGTGAAGTTACGGGGCAACCTCATCCGTACGACGAAAGATCGGGAGTAGGGCGACTCAACCGTTCAAGCCTGTCTACCCGAAGGCAAGACGACAGGCAGTTCATCACACAACCCGTGCCGGCGCTTTACCCTGCCACCCTCACCAAGCATCATGTGCGGCCCGCACTCATGCCAACGGTGCCGGACATCCGTGGTGAAAAGGAACTGCAGTTGAACGAACAGACATTGTCCATGCGCCTGGAGCGCGTGGCTGCGCATATGCCAGCCGGTGCGCGCCTGGCCGATATCGGCTCGGATCATGCCTACTTGCCGGTGGCGTTGATGCGCCGTGGCGCCATCGCATCGGCGGTGGCGGGCGAGGTGGCATTGACGCCGTTCCACTCGGCCGAACGCACCGTGCGCGAAAACGGTCTGGACCAGCACATCACCGTGCGCCTGGCCGATGGCCTGGCGGCAATCGAGCCGGGCGACGGGATCACCGCGATCAGCCTCTGCGGCATGGGCGGCGAGACGATCCGCGACATCCTCGACAGCGGCAAGGCGCACCTGAGCGGCCAGGAGCGCTTGATCCTGCAGCCCAACGGCGGCGAGCAGCCACTGCGCCAATGGCTGATGGAAAATGGCTACCGCATCCTCTGCGAGGAAGTGCTGCGCGAAAACCGTTTCGACTACGAAATCATCGTCGCCGAGCGCGCCGGACCGGTGACGTACACCGCCGAAGAACTGTACTTCGGCCCGCTGCAGATGCAGGCACGCACCCCGGCATTCCTGGTCAAATGGCAGCGCATCCTGCGTCACAAGCAACAAACCCTGACCCAGTTCGCCCACGCGCGGCAGGCTGTGCCGGAGGAGAAGGTGCAGGATGTTGCCAGGCAGGCGCGGTGGATTAGCGAGTTGTTGGCTTGAGTGCGTTTCCCCGGGTTTGTATGGAAGCTAGCCGGGCGGATATTCCTCAACGGTGTAGACGCATCTGAGGGCCATTAATGGTTGATAGCGGCCTGTCGCGAGGGGCGGCGAACGACCCATTGCGGACATTCCTTGTTGATGGAAATATCCATAGCGCTCAATGTGATGGCCCTTGCCAGGAAAGCGCTGCGGAGCTTAACGGATGGATCATGATCAATGACTACGGACAGAGAAGCGATCAAGCACGCCAGGACTCTGAAGCTCTCGCTACAAGCGGCGATTGACTTGGGCGAAATCACCAGCAGAGAACAACTGCTTAACCTGGCTGCCGGGTGCGGATTGACAGTTACGAGAAATGGGAAGGGCTACGCTGGCTTTCGTTGTGAAAGCGGAAAACGGCTACGCGTACACTTCAATTTTGGAGGCCACCCAGTTCGGATATCCAAAGAGCGTAAATCTAGAAAGTCCACACTTGGAGGCACTTGGATTTATGCCCTCACCGCTCAAAGCCAAGATGGCACACGCAAGGCCTGTTACGTCGGACAAACCGTCAATCTGAGAAAGCGCTTCAGAGACCATTTCATGCGGCCTCGTCCTGGCTACTCCTCATTTGCTTTGGTTGAATGGGCCGCATTAGAAAAAGTCGATATTCGAGTAACGGTGTTGAGCTGGATTGTGGGTGGTCAGTCGATTAGAACTCGATTTGAAGGCTACTGGATTAGCCTGGCCTCCCAAGCTGGCTTCGAAACACCAGATGTCCATCGCTGGGGAAACCTCCCTGCATCGGACAACCCGATAGGCCAACCAAAAATCTGGCCCACCGCAGACATCGTTGCAGCGTCAATTCCGCTCGCCATAGCAGCAACGGAAAAGCTCGATTTCTACCCACTTTTCTCTAATGAGGAGCTGTCTGAATTAGATTCTGGGGGGCAACTGGATCTACATCTGGGGTTGGCCGAAACACCAGACCACATCGTATTTTTTTAAGATTTTTGAAGTTGAAGCGCACCCATTTTCCTAGCCAAATGTAGTCTGCCCCTGAAATCCCAATCGCGGTCTTCCAGTTCAAGCGACTATCCCTGCGCTTTCTTCAACCCTTTCAAGCGCACATTCGCCCGTTGCACAGCGGCCATTTTTTCAGGCCGCTTCATGCGTTTCCACTTTCTGATGTCTTCCTTGCTCCGCCCACAACTCACACACAGATCGCCACTCAGTTGGCAAACCGAGATGCAGGGGTTTTCGATTTCTTTAGCCATCGTCAATAACCCTTGGCCAGACGCTTCTGCCAATCGCCACCGTGAGTGCGCTGGCATTCTTCCTCGGAGTCAAAGCGGACATTAATATCTGAAGGGCTCAGATCGATGTTGGCCTCATTCAAGGCGATGGCCGTCAGCTCAAAGATGCGTGTCTTCGCGTTAACCTGGGCGAGCTTTTTGTCAGCGAGGGTTTCGAACACCCAGATCACCTTCAGGGTTTCAACCAATGCGTTCAGGTCAGTGATGTGGGTGAGCCAGGTAAAACCCTTGATTTCACCTTTTGCTGTTTCGCACGCATCAGTGAGCGTGGCAATCAATCGGCGTTCGATCCGCGCCAGTTCACGTTTCCCTGGGGGCATTACGGTTTCCTTTGGAGGCAGTGGAGGGGAGGCGCTGAATCAGGCCGGTCGAAACTCGACCGTCAGATGGCTGACTTCATGAACCGGCTTCAGACGTTCACGAATGCTGTCGGCGTTCGCAGTGGCTTCACCAAGGACGCTGACGATGGCCGCATGAGCTTGTGGTCCAACTCGCCAGACGTGCAAGTCAGTGATGGTGGCATCCCCAGGTTTCTCAACCAGTTCACGGATTTCCTCGGCAACGTGTGCGTCTGTCTGATCCAGCAGTACACCTGCGGTGACCCCCATCAAGATCCATGCCCAGCGCGCGATAACGATAGCGCCGACAATGCCCATGACCGGGTCCAGCCACACCCAACCGAGATACCGGCCGGCGAGCAGTGCAGCAATGGCCAGAACCGAAGTCAGCGCGTCCGCGATGACGTGGACGTAGGCCGATTTCAGGTTGTTGTCGTTCCCATGATGGGCATGATCGTGATCGTGCCCATGACTATGTCCGTGACCCAGCAGCAGAGCACTGACAATGTTGACGATCAAGCCGGCAATCGCGATGAGCGTCGCGGTGCCGAACTGAACTTCCGTCGGCTGCAAGAGACGTATGACGGACTCAACGCCAATTCCCAGGGAGACCATACCGAGAATCAGCGCCGAGGCAAACCCGCCCAAGTCTCCAACCTTTCCGGTGCCGAAACTGTAGCGCTGGCTGAAAGCGTGGCGTTTTGCGTATCCATAAGCGGCCGCCGCGATGCCCAATGCGCCGGCATGGGTTGCCATGTGAAAGCCATCGGCCAGTAACGCCATCGAGCCCGTCATGTACCCGGCGGTGATCTCGCCAACCATCATCACAACGGTCAGTATCACAACCCAAAGCGTACGCTTGGCATTTTCGTCGTGCGCTGAGCCAAGGAACATGTGGTCGTGTGTGTAGTTGATGTTGGAGCTGCTCATGAGTGTGTACCTGCGTTCACTTGGAGTAACGGCGAATGGCCTCAAGAAGTTCTTCGACGCCCTTGTTACGCTCCTCTTCGCTGAGAGCTGGGTTCGCGACATGCTCCCGCGCGTGGTCCTCGATGATTTCCTCCATCAAACCGTTGATGGCTCCGCGGGTAGCGGCAACAAGATGCAGTGTTTTGGCACAATCGAGATCCGATTCCAATGCCCGTTCAACGGCTTGGATTTGCCCGGCGATACGTTTTACGCGTTTGAGAAGATCGCCTTTGTTTGCTGCAATATGGCCCATGGGATACCCCCCCTACCTATATATTGCGCATGATAGGCATACCCCCTATACCTATGCAATGTCAGGGGCGGAGAGGGCATCTATAACCCCTGGCAGGAAAAAGGCGTCATTTGCGTGGGGGAAATCGAGAGGACCTGGAATGAGCGCTTCAGTCGATAGCAGTCGCCCACGGAAGGGGCGTAAAGGTCCTAGGACGCTATAAAAATTCCTACACAAACCTCGGAATGCGTCACCTTTCCCGCCGTTCTGATGAAGCCTATATTCCTACCCGTCGCCCAAAATGGCGATCAGGTTTGGCGACCTGATATACGAGTGCGAGGGCTGCCTGCTCATTTGCAGGCGTCATCGCATCCGCAAAACCGTTGTACTATGGCGGTTGCGCGCGGGAGACCTTCGGGTCTGCCGGTTACTCGTTCCCGGTTCGCCAACCTGCGCGCAACTGCCACCCTATTCGTTTGGCGACGATCTGTTGGCGGTCTCCTCTAACTGAACGAGATCTCACCTATGGAAAGATACATGCCCCTCACCGGAATCGACCTGGTTCCGGCCTCGCTGCTCATCGACACCGAAGCCCCACTCGACGTACTACAAGCCGCCGCTGACTACCGAATTCGCGCGGTTACTCAGGTGCTGGAGAACATTGCCTTTCGCGCCGAGATTGGTTGCGACACGGTGGTGTTGTCGGACTTCTCCAAACTGCTGGCCATTCCGTTGCGCGATGGCTGTGATTTAATGGATGTTATTGGTCGGCGATTGCGGGCGCAGACGAAGGAGTGAATGAAAACGGGCGCTGAAGGCGCCCGTTTTTTTCAACTATAAAAAAGATCTGACATCTTCATTATGCGGCATAATTTTTCTCCGCTTTCGGCCAAAAGCGGACGTTGGTGGCAGGTGCTACGAGCTTGGCTGTCGGTGCCGGGCATAGAGTATTGAACCGCTCACTCCCGACGTTCCTCTCATTTGCAGTTCAAAAATATCCGGATACCCCTTGATCAACTCACTGAGTTTTTTATAACCATGGGTGCGGGGATCGAATTCAGGTCTCAATTTGCTGATGTTGGCGCCCAGCGCACCCAAGTGAGCCCAGCCGTCCTCGTCGGCAATGTCATCCAAGATCTTTGCAATGAAACTTACGGGTGCCTTGGGTAGCTTCTTTACCTCTAGGGTACTGGCGACTTTGACGGCCTGGATTGCGGCGGATGACTCGGGATCGGGTCGATCATGCCCATTGCTCGAAGCAACAAGCACTTCACTGCGCAGCAATTCGGTATAGATGAACTTGTCGCAGGCTGACACAAACGGTCTTGGGGTTTTTTCTTCACCAAACCCGTAGACGGTCAAACCTTCTTCACGTAGCCGCGAAGCGAGGCGTGTGAAGTCACTGTCGCTCGAAACCAGGCAGAAGCCGTTGAAGCGTCGGGTGTACAGCAGGTCCATTGCGTCGATGATCAAGGCGCTGTCTGTTGCGTTCTTACCTTTGGTATACGCGAACTGTTGGATGGGCTGAATCGAATGGTCGAGTAGCACCTTTTTCCATCCACCCAACTGAGGACCAGTCCAGTCGCCATAGATCCGCTTGACGTTGGCGACGCCATACTTGGCGATCTCTTCGAACAAACCTTCAACAATTGCTGCGGGGGCATTGTCGGCGTCGATCAACACTGCCAAATGTTTTTGGGTGGGAGTGGGAGCGTGGATGGCCATGGGTCGTCCTTGAGTTGAGGGCTCCAACATACCGTTAAATCACGGATGAACAAAGGGTCCACGACTTCGCGCTAGTGTGATGTTCGCGAAATAATTCTCTCCATACGTGCACTAGACTTCAGGTGCCATTCCTACCTTGGAGAATTCCTGGTGAGCGCCTTGAAAATTACGCACCGGCGAACACACGATGTAATGGAAACTCAGGTACGTGGGTAAGTTATTTTGAAAACAGCATGATAGGGATATCGGAGTATCGAATTCTGCACTAATACTGGAAATCAGCATGCGACATGCATTATGAGTACCTTAATATTAGGATCTAGCGATAAACATCCAGACGAAGAAAATAAGCTCTAGTACAACCAGAACGGCCAGCGCCTTATTAAAAAATTTGAATGCTTCACCTATAGGCTTTCCTGTGGCCTTTCTGTGATCGACAAATGAGTGGGTCGCGAATGCTAGTGCCGGTATAAAACCTAACAAGAACCACGCAAAATCAGCCATTAGCGACACTCCTCAACCTTTCTTTACGGAAGCTCAGATCAACTTGCAAGGTACCTGCCACGAGTTGAAAGTTCCATGACGTTCAGTGCCAAGTTATCGCGAAAGCATCCTATTCTCGGGCTTTTCAGCCCATTTCTATGCGCTACACGCGCAACTCACCCATACCCATCAGCCATCCACAGGTTGGACACGGCGAACAGAGTGGCCAACTGAGCGGTGTTCTTCATCACTCCACGATAGCGTACCTTCAGGTAACCGAACTGGCGCCTGATCACCCGAAGCGCGACCGCCCCGGTACGTTTGGAACGCAGAGGGAGAGGAAATCTTGAGTAAGATCCGGTGAGCACACGAGGTGATGGAGGCGAAGGTGCGTGGGTAAGTTATTTCGAAAACAGCACACTATAGTGCGTGTTTACCAACGGCTACGAGTTTGCGGTAATGTGCAAAACGGAACCGGTTAAACAATGACTTTCAATCGACCGACAGCGGTCGGTAATCAGAGGCTGCTTTGGGTCGGTTGCGTCCTTCGCGACAGACAACATTCGACCCATAGCTGCCGGTGGCGAAAGGCAGAAAACGACCCGAAGCAGACGAATTCCAGTGCCGTTCTCGATTGATCGGGGATAAAGATTGAGCGTGCTAGCATTGAGGTCAGAGAGCCTAGTAAGAGCACTGACGATGCAGATGATTAAAGTAGGAGCGAGCGGTTTGAATCAGCTCCGTGCGTCTTTGAGTCAAGCTGGATTACCCTACGATGATGTGAGCGATCCCGGGCGGCAGTTCTACCGATTCGACGTGGATGGGGAATTGGTTGCTTATGGTGGGTTGGAGGGCTCGGGCCCCGATCTCCTACTGCGCTCTATGGTCGTTTGCGAGAAACATCGCGGTGCGGGACTGGGTACGGCGGTGTTGTCGGAACTGGAACAATACGCGGTCTCCCGAGGCGCAGCTCGACTGCATTTGCTGACCCAAAGTGCTGTTAATTTTTTCACGGCAAATGGGTACGAACTGCTTGATAGGGGTAAGGCGCCTGTCGCAATTACCCAGACAGCTCAGTTCAAGCATTTGTGCCCTTCGTCAGCAAGCTACCTGCGGAAAACTTTAAGCAGATCCCTTCTGCGCTGAGTGAACCATCGAAACGCTGCTGTTTCATTGCTAGTGTTGGTAGCCAGCGCCCGCTTCTGGCCTATTGTTGCCGTTCACGAGCGACTGCATTCGGCCAGATACCGTCATCAATGGCTCAGTGAAAATCATACAAACCATCATCATCAATGATGCTCGCCAGCTGCCCCCTTGGACTCGAGCAATGGATATCGCTTGGATGAATGGCAGTTCCTTACCCTGCGGGACGTCTGGAAATCAGCTGTACTTAAATTCTGACATCGAGTTCCTGGAGATCAGATTATGAGAAAGCACAGGACGTTTGGTTGGGTAGCGATGATTTTTCTTCTGGTGGCGAACGGGGCAGCTTGGGCGGCCACCGAACGAGCCGAGACGCGTCGTTCCGCGCGCGATGTCAGGCAGGAGACGCGCCAGGGTGCGCGTGAGACGAAACAGGATTGTCGAGCAGCCGATGCCCAGAGCAATCCCGGTTGCCGACAAGACAAGCGACAAACGAAGCAGGAAGGACGTCAAAAAGCCCGGGATATCAAGTACTGAACCTGGACGCTCGAACGACGGAAACTGGCCGATTTCGGCCAGTCATGGACGGCAGAAATCGGCCAATACCCGATACTTCTCACCCTGGCTCGCAGACGTTTTCGGTCCATGTGCCGTCACAGCCAGCACGTGAAATCTTGCTCGAAAATCCGTCATAACATGTTATGACCTCACTCAAAAATGCCGTTTGGCCCAACAAATACGGCGTTTAATGGACGAATGGTCGTAAGGCGTCAAGCGCGGGGAATTGCTAGGGGCCTGAAGCCACTACAGGCGACTCAGATCGGCGCGTTCGTCGCGGTGAAGTGAACTTCACTTTGATCACGTGTCACATTAAGTCCTCGTTAAGAGAACTTCAGTGGAGGTATAGCCTTATGAACATGGCCACAATTGTCAGTGCCGTGATTTCCAGTCTCGCGCCAACTGTCTTCGACCAGAACGGCCTGCAAGAACCCGGCGCGCATGTCTCAGCCGTCGATTACCACTACGGTATGGAAATCGATGTGAAGCGGGTACTGCAGCGCACTGATACATCCAACAAGACAGGCGTGGTACCGGTGACCCTGGTCTATGAAGACAGCCTGGGTGAGGTTCACAAGATCCGTTTCCTCGAATGGGGCGCAAGCCCGGCAAATCCCACCAGCATTGCCTGATCCGCTCGCCGATAGGGTTCTGGATCTCGCCGACCCCAGAAGCGGAAGTTAAACCTCATATGCACTAAGTACGGATGATTAAAAGTTCATTCGCGAAAATAACTATTATCCTGGCAGCGTAACACTGCGAGATTATTTAATAATAATTGTTGGATCCTAATTACAATCAGCAACGGCAAACTCCAATCAGTCTGTGCCGAGAACTATGTTGATTCACTATTGAAGTCAAGAGGTAACCATGGAACTTAGTATGATTTCTTCGTCCACCGTGGAATATTTTCGTTTGGGCGTTGTATATTTCCATCTTATCGCCTGCTGTGTTGCAATCGGTCTTGTCTTGACCAGTGACGTTGCAATGGTCAAGCAACTCCTGAAGGGGGACGTGTCGGGTCACCATGATGACGCACATATGGAAAGCCTTCAAAAAACCGTCGTACTTGCACTTGTAGCCCTTTGGATTACGGGCATTGGCATTATCGGGATCGATTATGCCGGCAAGGGGATGGAGTATTTCCAGAATCCAAAGTTGCAAGCAAAAATCGGGATCGTTGTACTGCTGACATTTAACGGCTTCCTGTTGCATAGCGCTGTATTGCCAGCGCTGAAAAAAGCCGGTTCGTTACTTGAACTTTCCTTCAGCCTTCGCATGCTGGCGCTGTTCTCGGGTGCGCTCTCTGGTGTGTCGTGGTTCTATGCCGCCATGTTGGGTGTTGGTCGTCCTCTCGCCTGGAAATACTCGCTGATCGAGTTGCTGGCAGCCTATCCGGTTCTCATCGTTGGTGGATTCGCAATGATGGTGTTGCTCACCGCCTGGGCAAAAAGCAGAGATACCGACGGGCGTATGGAGCAAGGCACCTGGACGCAACAAAACGCCGCCCTGGCTTAATGCTAAAGCCAGGTTGAATAAGCAAGTAATGCTTTAGCAAATAACTACCACTGTTATCTATTAATAAACTCTTACTTGAGGATACCCAAATGAAATCCATGAAAGTTCTTTTCGTCGCCGCCGCTCTGACCGCTTCCACTCTGGCTATGGCCACAGGTGGCGGTGATCGGACCTTCACACGCATGGAGTCGGCCCGGAAAGTCTCGATGGAAGCCTTCCAGGTTGCACAGAAACAGAAGGCTGAAGCCGCTGTTGCCGAAAGCAAAGCCAAGGCGACCGATCGCACCAACGGCTGATCTGTGTAGCGCGTCCCCAGGCTGACAGAAGTAGGCGGGTTGCGCTCAACGGCAACAACCTGTTCGACAAGCGCTACTACGCCACCATCGGTACCGAAACCTTCGGCAACTACTACGGTGATCCACGCAACTTTATGGTGTCGGTCAAAGCGAGTTTTTAACGCAGGCCGCGCAGTAAACAACGCGTAACCCGTGAACGAAATGCCCGCTTCGCAAGAGGCGGGCATTTTTTTGGGTTCTTCACACAGTCCCGGGAAACACAAAACTGTAGGAGCCGGCTTGCCGGCGATGTGGTCTTGAACTTTACGTTGCCCGTTCGGACGTCATCGCCGGCAAGCCGGCTCCTGCAGGGGAGCGCTGTTCATCGCTTGCTGAACGCCAACCGCGCTGCAAACAGAACAAAGATCATGCCCGTCGTGCGGTCCATCCACTTGATGACTTTTTCACGCCGCAGCACCAGGGCGAGTGGTTGTGTAGCGCGAATCAACGTCAACGACCAGATCAAACCGAGCACCACGTGAATGCTGACCAGGCCAAAAGTCCAGGCAATCAGCGAATGGCCCTGGGGAATGAACTGTGGGAGAAAAGAGACGTAAAAGATGCCGATTTTCGGGTTGAGCACATTCCCCATCATGCCTTTCAGGAACCAGTTGGCCGTTGGTTTTGCGTCGGTTTCGAGGGGCGACAGCGAGCGGCGCGGGCGCAACAGCATGTTCAGGCCCAGCCACGCCAGGTAAGCGGCGCCGCAGTATTTCAGGACGTTGAAGGCCAGTTCCGAGACCGCAATCAACGCGCCCAGACCAAAAGCGACCGCAGCGCCCCACAGAAAGCAGCCGGCATTGATGCCCAATGCCGCGCGGAAGGCCTGTTGTCGGCCTTCCACCGTTGCGGTTCGCAGGATCAATGCGGTATCGAGGCCGGGCGTCAGTGTCAGCAACGTGGCCGCGAAGGTAAACGCGAGAAGATTGTCGGCGATGGACATGGGCGTGCGCTTCCAAAAGAGGATGCGCGCACGTTATCACGCGGCGACCTATCGGTTGTGCGCGACGTCGGCCAATTGAGCGGTGTCCACGCGAACAAAAGTGGAGTCGCCCACCGCCGTGAGCACATCCCCGGCGTAGATCTCGCAGATGACCCGGGTCTTGCGCCCGACATCACCTTCGACCTTCGCTCGCAGGGTCAGCGGAACGCCCATCGGCGTCGGCTTGATGAACTTGATGCCGAGGTTGCCCGTGACGCAATTGATGCGCGGAAGGCTGGCGGCGTCGCGGTTTTCCGCCCGGTAGTGATAGGCCATGGCGGTCCAGTTGGAATGGCAATCCACCAACATCGCGATCAAACCGCCGTAGACCAGATCCGGCCAGCCGCAATACCTGGCGTCGGGCACGTGCTCGGCGATGACATGCTCGCCGTCTTCATGCCAGTAGCTCTTGACGTGCAGCCCATGCGGGTTGCGGCTGCCACAGCCATAACAAACGCCTTCCGGCGCCGCGGTGTCTTGCAGGGAAATGTCGGGTGTGGACATGCCTGGGTCATCCTCAAAAGTGTGGGCTGAACATTTTCCGATTCTAACGCCGAACGGAAAACGCGTTCATCCCCTGTGCAGGCGTCAGTTCATTCCTCGGCGGTGTCTGGAAGCCTGGCAATCACCTTGATCTCGAATTGAAAGCCATACAGCCACGTTACGCCGACTCCGGTCAACGTCGGGTGCGGTGCGTTACCCCAGAACTCCGGCACGATCTTCCAGATGGTTTCGAAGGTCGATTCGGGGTCGACGATGAACACGGTGACATCAATCACATCGTCGAAGGTGCAACCGGCCGCCACGAGGATCGCGTTCAAATTGGTGAAGGCGAGCCGCACCTGTTTCTCCAGATCCGGTTCGGGCGATCCATCCTCAGCGCTGCCGACTTGCCCCGAGACGAACAAAAAGCCGTTGGAGCGAATAGCCGGCGAGTAGCGATTGCGCTCATATAGCGCCTGGCGTTTGGCTGGGAAAACAACATCGCGCTGCGTCATGAAAGGCCTCCATCAAGGGCTCTGTGTGAACGATGAAGGGACTGTAAGGACTTGCATCGGGGCGATAAACGAGCAACCTTGGCCAGCACTGTTTGTGATACCCAAACAATCCTATCGATACCTGGGGCTGCAATGGACCGTTTTGATGCAATGCAGGCATTCGCGCGCGTGGTGGAGGCGGGCAGTTTCACCAAGGCGGCCGAAACCCTGCACATGAGCAAGACCACCGTGACCCAACTGGTGCAGCAACTGGAGGCCCGGTTGCGCGTCAAGTTGCTCAACCGCACCACGCGCAAGGTCAACGTCACGGCTGATGGCGCGGTTTATTACGAGCGGGTGTTGCGGCTGCTGGCCGACATGGACGATGCCGAAACCAGCCTGTCCGGTGCGTCGACGTTGCCCAGAGGCCGGCTGCGCGTGGATGTGCCGAGCCCGCTGGCGAGGATGATTCTGGTGCCGGCATTGCCTGCGTTTTATGCGCGATACCCGGACATCCAGATCGACATGGGCGTCAGCGATCGCATCGTCGACATCATCGATGAAAATGTCGATTGCGTGGTGCGCGGCGGCGAGCTGATGGACCAGTCGCTGATGGCCCGGCGTGTCGCTGACCTGCCGCTTGGGGTGTTTGCAGCACCGAGCTATCTGGCTCGCGTCGGCGTGCCTTTGCATCCGCAAGAGCTGGAGGATTCGGATCATCGAGTCGTCGGCTTTTTGTGGGCGCGCACCGGCAAACCGGTGCCCTACGCGATGTACAACGAACGTGAGCGTGTGCAGGTCAAAGGACGTTATGTGCTGGCCGTCGATGATGGCAACGCATTTCTTGCGGCGGGCCTCGCCGGGCTCGGTGTGCTTTGGCTGCCCAAATACATGTCCCGGGACTACGAGGCTCGCGGTGAATTGGTACCGCTGTTCGAGGGCTGGAGTCTCGAGACGATGCCCTTGTATGTGGCCTTCCCGCCGAACCGGCACATCAGCCTGAAGCTGCGCGTGTTTATTGATTGGGTGGTCGAGTTGATGGCGCAGCATGCGCCGGTTGCTGATCGGCCGGGGGCATGAGGCTAGGGGGTAACGATCCCTTTTGCCGCAACCATTCGTTTGATCAATAACCATCATCAAGAATCGCAAGTTCTGTTTTTTCGCCAAGGGAGGAGGATAGCCACATACCGAATTCGCCACCGAAGGAACCTGCGCGATGAGAATCTCTACCCTGCTGGCCCTTGTCGCTGTCCTGACCGGCAGCGTTGCCGCCACCGTGCCGGCATACGCTGCCGAACAGTCCTGCCACTTCCCGCCGGTCGCCGACAGCGCCGCGACTTTGCAACACGCGCAATCAGTGGGCGTGCTCTACAGCGAAAACACCGTCAGCACCCTCGAATACCTTGAGCAGTACCACTCGGTCGCGCTGAACGGCGCGAAGAACCCGGAACTGGATTCACGCATCAGCAGCGCCTTCGTCAACAGCTCCGATCCGAAACGGGCGATCAACTGGCTGATGGGGTCGTTGCAGAAAGAGTTTGCCTCGGTGACGGTCTACGACAACCTCGATGCGCTGGTGCAGGCGCACCCGGACGTGGTGGTGATGCTCGACACTTACAGCCGTCTGGTGTCCAAGCGCAACAACCAGGTTGAAGCACGGTTCATGGCCAAATTCTACGACTCGAACCTGCAATACATCGGCAAGGCCGAGGGCTCGCGCACACAACAAATGCCTTCGGTCTGGGTGCATGGCAAAGCCGCACCGGAGATCGCCGCGCAGATCGATCAGCAAACCGTATTGCAAGTGAATGCACTGAAACAGTTCGACACCTCGCTGAAGGCGCTGGTGACCTCGGGCCATGTGGCTCAGGTCGCGATCAACTGACGCTTCACCGCAATCCTGTAGGAGCCGGCTTGCCTGCGATGGGGCCTCTGAACCCTACATCGATTGTGTTTGCACGAAGGTTTGGCTAATCTCGCACAAACCCGCAAACTCAGGCATAAACATGCACGACCATCACTCGGCCGCCGAACTCCCTCATCTGCGCCGGCAGAAAATCCTGCTGATCCTCGAACGTGACGGCAAGGTCATGGCCTCCGAGTTGAGTCAGCATTTCGCCGTCTCGGAAGACACCATCCGCCGCGATCTGTCGGAGTTGGCCACGGCAGGCCTGGTGCAACGTGTGCACGGCGGCGCGCTGCCTCGGCCCAAGGACACGGGCAAGGATTACTTCACGCGGGTCAGCGAAACCGATGAGGTGAAAACCCACCTCGCGCAGCTCGCCGCCAGTCGCGTGGAGAATGGCCAGATCGTGATGTTCGATTCCGGCACCACCACGCTGCAGATCGCGCGTTCGTTGCCTTCGGACATTTCCATCACCGCCATCACGACCTCGCCGATGACCGCCATCACCCTGGCCGAATACAAAGGCATCAAGGTGATTCTGGCAGGCGGGCAACTCAACCTCGCGACGATGTCAGTCAGCGGACACGAGACCCTGCGCTTGTTGCAGGGCATCAAGGCGGATGTGCTGTTCACCGGGGTTTGCGCGATTCATCCGCAAGTTGGCATCAGCTCGTTGCACTTCGATGAGGTGCCGGTGAAACAGGCGCTGCTCGACAGTGCTTCGCAGGTGATCGCCGTCACCACGGCGGACAAACTGGGCGCGGTCGAGCCGTTTGTGGTCGCGCCGTGCAACCGCATTCATACGCTGATCACCGAGCGCCATGTGGCGTCGGGCGATGTCGGGGATTATCGGAAACTGGGGATCGAGGTGGTTCAGGCGTAGGCCTGAACCTGTCCCTCTGGCGTTTCAGCTCAACACGAAATCGACGGGTTCAAGGGCCGGGGGAAGTTGCGTTTCACCCAGTGCCGCGAGGATTTCGCGCTCGATGTTGCGCACCATCGCATGGGTCGGCAGATCGTTTTCGTCACGCCCGAACGGGTCCTCCAATTCATCGCCAATCGCATCCAGGCCGAAGAACGTGTAGCTGACGATGGCGGTGAAAACCGGTGTCAGCCAGCCCAGCGACTCTGCCATGGCGAAGGGCAGCAAGAGGCAGAAAAGGTAGGTCGTGCGGTGCAGCAGCAGGGTGTAGGCGAAGGGCAGTGGGGTGTGCTTGATCCGTTCGCAAGCCGCTTGCGAACGGCTCAGGCTCGTCAGGTGGTTGGCCATGATCGTGTAGCGAAACTCACTGATGGCTTCGGACTCGCCGAGTGCTGAACATTGCTCACCGACATGGTTGAGAATACGTCCACTGATGTCCGGCGCGTTGTCGTCCGGCCTCGGCTCAAGCCACTCACCAGCCGCGTCCAATTCGCGCTTACCGTGCAATTTTGCGTTCAACGCGTGGGCGAACCCGCAAAGGTTGCGCAGGATGTTCTGCCGCGCGTGTGCGTCCTTGATCACTTGGGTTTCGCGGATCATCGAGCGGATCGCGACGATCATTTCGCCCCAGGCTTTACGTGCTTCGTACCAGCGGTCGTAACAGGCGTTGTTGCGAAAGCTCATGAAAATCGAGAGCGACAGGCCGAGCAAGGTGAATGGCGTCGCGTTCACTTTGGAGAAGTAGTTGGGGTGCAGGGTTTCCACGAGCACGATGATGGAAGCCAGCAGCGTCACCATCAGACAACGCAGCGCAATTTTCCTGGCAATCGAGCCCTTGAGCGAAGTGAGGATGTTGATCAGATTGGGTTTGGGGCGGACGATCATGGTGCTTTGCCTGTGTCGGAGGGCGCTGTTCACGAAATGAGTGCGCGCAGGCTAGAAGCAACGGGCCGGGGCGTCCAATCACTTTAGATGACCAGTTGATTGACAGAGTCTATGACAACGCCAAACGCCGACCTGTATCTGTAGGAGCGAGCCTGCTCGCGATGGACGTTAACGATAACGCGTTGTCCTGAATGAGCGCGGCGCCCTGAAGTCCATCGCG
>NZ_JAGYFZ010000046.1:0-46085 GCF_019946675.1 Pseudomonas sp. BF-B-15 | reverse complement strand
CGCCCACCCCCTGTAGGAGCCGGCTTGCCGGCGATAGCGCCAGACCAGCCACCACCAACCCCAAAGCCACTCACCCAGAAACCAAATACGACCAAGCCTGCCCAAGCACAACCGCGCCAACAAAAACACTCACCGCCCCGGCAAACAAATGGCGCAGAAACAGATCCTCCGGCTGCTCAAGCCTCGCAATAAGCCACATCCAAGTCCCAACCAACGTGCCAAACCCAGCCATGATCGAATACAACATAAACGGCGCATCCGGCGACAGAATCCCGCTGGCGGCACGAGTCAATTGCTCCACCACCATCCCGACAATACAGCCACACACAAACCCCGCCAGATTAGCCAGCCACAGATTCAGCGTGCCACGACAGCGCACGATCCAAACCCACACCCCAATCCAAGCACCGTAAATAACCAGCGAATCAAACAACATTACTCACTCCACTCCTTGGTTAAAAAAATTCAGGGCCAACATCACCCTACAAACAACCCCAACCCCCTGTAGGAGCCAGCTTGCTGGCGATAGCGCCAAACCAGCCAACATCACCACCGAACGACTGCCACCATCGCAAGCAACCCGCCCCCACAGACTTCCTACCTTATCGACTGACGGCTACAACCCTTAAGCCTTCGCCCCCGCCCGCTTGGACCCCGACAAAGAATCCCGATCCCGCGTCAACACCTTCACCGCATCATCCACCAGCGCCTTACTCATCGACGTCAAATAATGCGCAGCCCAGGCGTGGCGGTCGGTGTCTTTGGCATAGGCAGCATCTTCGGTGAGCGTTTTGGCGAGGAACAGGAAGTCGGAAGCCATAGATAACGCATCGCCGAGGGGGACGTCGCGGGTGACGTGGAAGAGTGGTTGATCGCCGCAGTAAATGGCGGGGGTTAGGCCGATGGTTTTTAGTTCGGGTTGGTTGGTCATTGGCCACCTCCGATGATGGAGAGGCTGTCGGGGAGGGCGTTACGCGATTGGGAATTGCGTAGAGGGGAAAGCCAAATTTTGTACGGATTGATGCTGCGCATTATCAGACTCCTTGATATGAGGAGCTGCCACGTTCGTTTCCACACGAATGGGTGACAGCTGTGCGCAGGGTGGAAAACCGGGAATCAAGGAAACCGGCACGCCCGAAGACGTCCCACGCACAGCCGCCATAACTCACGCCGCAGGCATAAAAAAAGCGCCGGCAGACGTGATGGGGGCGCTGTTGCGCCTTGAATTACACGGGTTTCCACACCCGGTCGCTGAATTGGCAGCGACGGTGGGAGGGTATCGTGGAGACCTCGTTCCTGCAACCTTCAAAGTCACTGGTCATTAATCTGGTCAAACACCACAAATACGGGTGACAAAGGCGGCCGCCGAGGGACTGGGGGCATGTCATGAAATGCATTGAAACGAAGTGACACCATCCGTCTGCGAGTTACAAATTTACGCTTCGGGTCCATGTCGATTTACCACATAATCCGGCGCTTCTACCGGTCTTCTCATCTCGGTAACTCTGCTTCTCTACTAATCTGTAGCCGCTGCCACCAGATTTTTAATGGCCAAGGAGAAAGGCAATGCCAGACAACTGGAACCAGCATGGGTCGGATGCATCTGCAAAGGATGCTCACGAACGTTTACCAGCCCTGTCTGAATTGCCTGCGACCCTATGAGCCAAGCCGCCTTAGTCAATCCAAGCCTGCTCACCTGGTCTCGTGAGCGCGCAGGTCTCTCCACAGAGCAAGTTGCTAAAAAACTGCCGGTGAAACCTGATCGAGTACAGGAATGGGAGGCTGGCGAGGCCAAACCCACATTCCTTCAGGCTCAAAAATGGGCGAGTGTTGCTCACATCCCGTTTGGCTTCCTATTTCTTCCGCAGCCGCCCGTCGAACAACTGCCTTTACCTGATCTGCGGACCGTCGGTGGGATTGCGCCTCAACGTCCCAGCCTGGAATTGTTGGACACCGTCAGGGACTCCATACGTAAGCAGGATTGGTACCTGGAGTATCTGCAACACCAAGAGCATCAACCGCTGGCATTTGTCGGTCGCTTCAACAGCCGATCTCAAGTCACCGAGGTAGTGGACGACATCCGCCGGACCCTCGGCGTGAACCCTGACGCTGCTCGATTGGATTACGACAAGTACAGCCGTGCCTTGATTGATGCTGCAGAAGCGGCTGGCATTCTGGTTATGCGCAGTGGCATTGCTCTAGGGAACACTCATCGAAAACTTGAAGTTAGCGAGTTTCGGGGTTTTGCCATCAGCAATGCCTACGCCCCCGTTGTATTCGTCAACAGTTCCGACGCACCCACCGCCTGGCTGTTCACTTTGCTCCACGAACTGACCCATATCTGGATTGGCAGCAGCGGAGTGTCTGACGGGAACACCGCGAATGGTCGAGACGAAGAACGATTCTGCAATGCAGTTGCAGGCGAGTTTCTGGCTCCCGAAGCTCAATTCCGCGCCCTGTGGAACGCCGACGTGAACTGGGAAGACAACCTGGCTCCGCTGGCCACTCGGTTTCATATCAGTAAATTGGCGATCGGTCGCCGCGCATTGGATCTTGGCTATATAAACCAGGCGCAATACAGCGCTTACTATCGAATGATCCTCCGGGCCTTTCAGGATAAAGAAGGTGGAGCGGGTGACTACTACCGCAACGCCACCGCGAAAAACAGCCCGCGTCTAAGCAAGGCAGTGCTGACTGAAGCAATGAGTGGCCGGATGCTGCTGCGCGACGCGGGACATTTGCTAGGCGTGCAACCTGCCAAACTAAGGGCTCTCGCCAACAAGATCGTAGAATGAATTATCTTATAATATTTTTCTTCTTTAAGTTGGTGAGTTAGTTGTTTTATGAGTCTGGGCATATATATTTATTCATAAGATTTTACGGTGGTTGATTTGTAGATTTTATAATTTTTTAGGCGGTAAGTAATAGTCTAATGACACAATGTGGTATGTTTTTACTGGAAGCATAGCTTGGTTGGTTTTTGATGAGGTGTTTATGTTTTCAAGCGATTGACTCATGTCAAAACGGTGTGTGGATAGCGCAACCTCTTTTGCGTCACTCAGCTATCATTGACCTCGATTCTCAGCGGTCACTGAAGGCGGTTTCAAGCTTTATGGAAGGCAGAATGGGAAAATCACAGCGCGTAATCTCCACATTGACCCTAGCCCTTGGGCCGGCAGCTACCGGCCAGAACCTATCAGATATTTCGTTTACTCCTCAGTCCCCTTTCCGTAGAGCCCCCTCCGTTATACAATCCCATTCAGGCTGAGAAAAAAATCGACCTCATATATACACATTTAAGAAGCTCATCAAGTAATCGACAAGGTTTTAGTAGGGTTAGTATATGAAAGGAAAATTTATTGTATTTGAGGGCATTGACGGATCAGGGACGTCCACCCAGTCTGCGCTTTTGGTGAGCGCTCTCCAAAACAAACATATTAAGTGCGCCGCTACATGTGAGCCATCAGACGGACCGGTTGGTAACCTTATAAGGCAAATTTTCAAAGGGAGAGTGAAATCTCCACATGGAATAAATCCACACAAGATAGGCGGCGATTTGTTTGACGAGCAAATGGCTTATTTATTCGCTGCGGATAGGCACGACCACTTATATAACGAAGTTGACGGTGTATATGGCCTGTTAGAGAAAGGCGTAACTGTCGTGTGCACGCGGTATATATTTTCTTCCTATGCCTATCACTGTGCGTCAGACAGTGACTTTGATTTTATCCGTGGGCTGAACAAAGATTTTCCACAGCCAGACCTAATAATTTACTTGGATAATCCTACAGAAGAGTCCATAAAGAGGATGGAAAACAGGAAGTTTAAGGATACATACGAGAATGAAGAGAAGCTAAAGCAAGCGAAAAAAAACTACTCTAGAGCAATAGAAAGCTACACTGGATCTATCATTCAAGTGCCTGCTACGAAGCCAGTGCGCGAGATACATGATGAAATATTAAAGGTCGTTCTAAACATTATGAGTAGGTGAAAAAAATATTATGACTTTCATACCAAATATTCTCTACTCAAACCCAAAAGATTTCTGTGAAGAGGCAAGCATTTGGGCAGATGAAAATATCCATCTGTTGGATAGAATTAGAAAAATATCTGAAAAGCCAGAATCAAATATAAGATATGAGATTTCTACACTAGATGGTACGCAAGCCTTGAGGCTGATAATAGCCTGTTTGGGTTACACAAAGATTGAACCATCAGAACTTGGATTGCCAAGTCTCAGGGAGAGGCTCAAGTTGAATATTGAAGAGTGTGGGAGGCTGCTAGGTATTCCCAGTTCAGCGATTCGTCCTATAGCAGCAATAGAGCGAGAAATTTTAACTTTGATATCTGAAGATTGATATGAGTGTATTGTCGAATATAGAAATAGCAGAATACCTGAGCAGTGGGAAGCTAATAAAGGAGAGCGATTCTAAGTGTATTGGAGCGGCTTGTTATGAGTTGTCGGCAGGAAAAACATATTTTGATCTGACAGAGAATAACCTTCGGGTGGATCTCCGTCGGGGAGAATCTATAATAATAAAGCCTTGGCATAGGGTGGTTATTCTTACCAAGGAGGAGCTAGATATACCCAATAATATTTTGGCTCGGGTTGTAAGTAAGGGGTCGTTGTTTAGTGTTGGGCTCAGTGCTGTTTGTACGCAAGCCGATCCTGGTTTTAAAGGCCAGCTAGGAATAGTTACGCAAAATTTCAGCGATAAGTATATAAAGATTGATCAAGGAAAAGCTATCGCAAAGATAGATTTTACTCTTTTATCCAGTGATACAACTAAGCCTTATGATGGGCAGCATGGGTTTAAGAGTAATATTTGGCCTATAGATACAACTCTTCAGAAGGTACATGGGGACGTAGTTCATGATTCTCGTATTGATACAGAGCTCAATGAAGCATACAAAGTTCTGCCGAAAGATGTTTCTCAAGTGATTGTATCCTTAATGGGGAGGCAGCGTAACATCAGCATAGCGCTTTTGGCTCTTTTGATTATCAATACTTTTGTGCTGGCGTTTTCACTGAGTCCATTGAAACCTTTTGATACGGTCACTGCTATAGTAATTAATCTTGTGTCTCAGTTGATTATTGTTGGCTATGTCTTTGTCTGGAGTAAAAAATGAGCCTTAAAGAGCTTATGGAGTTATGTAGGGGGCTCGACGAAAAGCATGGGTTTTCCTTGGTATTCGAAGATCAGGCGCAGAAATATAACCAAGTTACAAAAGATCTTGTAGGGCTCTTTGGGGAGATAGGCGAGTTTTCAAATATTATAAAAAAAATAAATTTAAAAATTGAAAAAAATGATGGGTATGCTTTGGATCTTCCTGCGGCTGAAGATAACCTTAAGGAGGAAATTGCAGATTCGATGATTTATCTTATAAGAATTGCCAACGTTCTGGGAATTGATTTGCCTGTAGAGATCAATAAAAAAATAGAGAAGAATAAGATTCGATATGGAAAGCAAAGTAGCTAGGCGGGTTTTTTTTCTTGCTGTAAATACAGGGTATACAAAAGACGGAACCCCTGATAGGCGTTTTTTAGAGTTCTACTCTGAAAGAAGTGGTAGAGGGCTCCATTGCGCTATCGTGGGTAATGTGGCGATACCCAGCGGATTTGGGACTAATAGCAATACGCCACGAATTGAAATAAATCCAATTTGGGGTGAAATATCGGAGGCTATTTCAAATAGAGGCACCCTTCCAGGTATACAGCTAAGTACAACTTGGGAGGATTACATTGGGGCAAAGAGTTTTATAGCCAAAACGCCGCTTGAGCAATTGACGAACTATAAAAACATAGCATCAAAATTCGATGATGACCATGTCAGAGCACAGTTCGCATCACTCGAAACTGCTACCAAAGTCGCAGTTGATTCAGGCTTCAAACACATTCAGCTTCACGCTGCTCATGGTTACTTTTTTAATCTTATTCTTGATAATCGGTTTTCAAATAATCATGGCTTAGCGATAGAGTTAACTCAAAAGTGGCTTGAGTTGACAACCCGGGCGGAGGTTGAAACTTCTATCCGAATATCGGCTCTTACTGGAGCTGAAAATTTTGATTTTGAACAAAGCTCTTTCCTTGAGGAAATAGTAAAAATTCCCTTTGATTTTCATGACGTATCTGAAGGGTTTTACAATATTAACAAAAAATTAATATATCCATCCATACAAAAAATATTGGATGATCGTATTGGTCGAGGTGTTGGTCTTGCCGTTAAATATCCAGAAAATAATTTTATCGTGTCTGGTAAGTCGCGTATTCTGGATCTAGAAAATGTACCTGAAAATGTCCATGTCGGTATCTGTAGGGACCTTATAGCTAACGCGAATTTTCTGGATGAGCAAGAAAGAGGCTGTAAAAATAAAATGAAGTGTCACTATTATTCTCGAGGAGAAAGCTTTATGACTTGCGGTCAATGGGGGAGGGGGGCAAGCACTTTATAGTCTTAGCAACATCGGGAGAACGTTCGGGGGGCGGAATTGCAAGGAGGCTGATTATAGCAAGTGGGCGCCCACGCATGTTGTTTTGCTACACTCCCCATTGTCTCTGTATCGGTATTCCCGATATTTTTGTTAGGGGGCTGCTGTTTAAGTTTAATTTCTGGTTGAGACGCTGGTCTTGCGGCGCTTTTTTTGCATGTGCTGTTATATTCGTATTTTTCAGTGTTGCTCTTATTCTAATAAAAATAAGATCCAATATAGGGTGGGTCTGGAGTTGAAAGTTCTAATTAAGGCAGGTTGGGAGTTATTGAGTGGGGCGTGGCGGCGAGTTTCATTGAATGTCTTTCAGATAGTCCTTAAGAGCAGCAAGCGGGACGTAAAATTGCTCCATCGCCTGCGCAATGCTGAGTTCTGCTGCCAATCGATGCAGTTCGCGTCCCAGAACGGAATCAATACCGCCGATAGCATTCAGCGCCAAACCCAAGCATTCATCCACTTTTCCCTGAATCCCCTCAACATCCCCCCGCCTCACCAACAACCCAAACACCTCTCGCTCATAATCACTCATGATCGGATCATCCCGCAGAATCGGACTCGACCCCTCCGACTCATAAGCCAGCTTGAGACAGAACAGAGCAACAGTTTCCAGCAGCAGTTCCATGAGATGAATCCTTGAGAATTGTCGTACCCGCCGAAACAAGCGAGAAGGTCAAAAGCATCGCCAGCAAGCCGGTTCCCACACGTCAGTGGGGTGCCAGTCACTTTTCTACAGACGAAAAAAAAGGCCTTGCAATGCAAGACCTTTCTTAATTTTGGTGCCCCGAGGGAGACTCGAACTCCCACTCCTTTCGAAAACGGATTTTGAATCCGCCGCGTCTACCAATTCCGCCATCAGGGCTCAATGGCGGCGAAGTATAGAGATGAGATTACCGTCGGTCAATCAGGTACATAGAGAATTTTCACTATTTCGGCTAGACTTCCGGGCCCTGCTAGACGAACCCCATCATGCGCGTTGCTGACTTTACTTTCGAACTCCCTGATTCGCTGATTGCTCGCCACCCTTTGGCCGAGCGTCGCAACAGTCGCCTGTTGACCCTTGATGGGGTCAGCGGCGCCCTGGCACACCGTCAATTCACTGATTTGCTTGAGCATTTGCGCCCGGGCGATTTGATGGTGTTCAACAATACCCGGGTGATTCCGGCGCGGCTGTTTGGCCAGAAGGCTTCCGGCGGCAAGCTGGAAATCCTGGTGGAGCGGGTGCTCGACAGTCATCGCGTGCTGGCCCATGTGCGCTCCAGCAAGTCGCCGAAGCCGGGTTCGAAGATCCTGATCGATGGCGGTGGCGAGGCTGAAATGCTGGCGCGTCACGATGCGTTGTTCGAGCTGGGGTTCGCCGAAGAGGTGTTGCCGCTGCTCGACCGCGTCGGGCACATGCCGTTGCCTCCTTATATAGACCGCCCGGATGAAGGCTCGGACCGCGAGCGTTATCAGACGGTGTACGCCGAGCGCCTGGGCGCGGTGGCGGCGCCGACGGCGGGGCTGCATTTCGATCAGCCGCTGATGGAGGCGATTGCGGCCAAGGGCGTCGAGACGGCGTTCGTGACCTTGCACGTTGGCGCGGGCACGTTCCAGCCGGTGCGGGTCGAGAAGATTGAAGACCACCACATGCACAGCGAATGGCTGGAAGTCGGCCAGGACGTGGTTGATGCCGTCGCCGCTTGCCGCGCTCGCGGTGGTCGCGTGGTGGCGGTGGGGACTACCAGCGTGCGTTCGCTGGAGAGTGCCGCGCGCGATGGCGTGCTCAAGCCGTTCAGTGGCGACACGGACATCTTTATCTACCCGGGCCGGCCGTTTCATGTGGTCGATGCCCTGGTCACCAACTTCCATTTGCCCGAATCCACGCTGTTGATGCTGGTTTCGGCGTTCGCCGGTTATCCCGAAGCCATGGCCGCTTATAAAGCCGCCGTTGAGCATGAATACCGCTTTTTCAGCTACGGTGATGCGATGTTTATCACCCGTAATCCCGCACCACGTGGCCCTGAGGACAAAGAATGAGTCGCCAAAGTCGTATGTCGTTTGAGTTGCTTGCTACTGACGGCAAGGCTCGTCGCGGTCGCTTGACCTTCCCGCGCGGTACCGTCGAGACCCCGGCCTTCATGCCGGTCGGTACTTACGGCACCGTGAAGGGCATGCTGCCGCGGGACATTACCGCGACCGGCGCGGAAATCATTCTGGGCAACACGTTCCACTTGTGGCTGCGTCCTGGCACCGAAGTGATCAAGAAGCACGGCGACCTGCACGATTTCATGCAGTGGAAAGGCCCGATTCTTACAGACTCCGGCGGTTTTCAGGTGTTCAGCCTGGGCGCGATGCGCAAGATCAAGGAGGAGGGCGTGACCTTCGCTTCTCCGGTCGATGGCGCCAAGGTGTTCATGGGGCCGGAAGAGTCGATGCAGGTCCAGCGTGACCTGGGCTCGGACATCGTGATGATTTTCGACGAATGCACGCCGTACCCGGCTGATGAAGACGTCGCGCGGATTTCCATGGAGTTGTCGTTGCGTTGGGCCAAGCGTTCGAAAGAAGCCCATGGCGACAACACGGCGGCGCTGTTCGGCATCGTTCAGGGCGGCATGCACCAGGATTTGCGTATGCGTTCGCTGGAAGGCCTCGACAAGATCGGCTTTGATGGCCTGGCCATCGGCGGTTTGTCGGTGGGCGAGCCGAAGCACGAGATGATCAAGGTGCTGGATTACCTGCCGGGTCAGATGCCGGCTGACAAACCTCGTTACCTTATGGGCGTTGGCAAACCGGAAGATCTGGTTGAGGGTGTGCGCCGCGGTGTGGACATGTTCGATTGCGTGATGCCAACCCGTAATGCCCGCAATGGGCATCTGTTCATTGATACTGGCGTGCTGAAGATCCGTAACGCGTTCCATCGCCATGATGATTCGCCGCTCGATCCGACCTGCGATTGCTATACCTGCCAGAACTTCTCCCGCGCTTATCTGCATCACCTGGACAAGTGCGGCGAAATGCTGGGAAGCATGCTCAATACCATCCATAACTTGCGTCATTATCAAGTGCTTATGGCTGGTTTGCGCGAGGCTATTCAACAGGGTACATTGGCCGCCTTTGTCGATGCCTTCTACGCCAAACGCGGATTACCTGTTCCGCCTTTGGACTGAGTTTTCTGACCCCAAGATTCAACATTTGCAACTGGAGTGCTAAATGAGCTTTTTTATCTCGAATGCCATGGCTGACGCCGCTGCACCGGCCGCTGCCGGCCCAATGGGTGGCGGTTTTGAGTGGATTTTCCTGGTCGGTTTCCTGGTCATCTTCTACCTGATGATCTGGCGTCCACAGGCCAAGCGCGCCAAAGAGCAGAAGAACCTGCTGAGCAGCCTGCAAAAAGGCGACGAAGTTGTGACCACCGGCGGCATCGCCGGCAAGATCACTAAAGTGGCTGACGATTTCGTGGTTCTGGAAGTTTCCGACACCGTCGAAATGAAGTTCCAGAAAGGCGCCATTGCCGCCACGCTGCCAAAAGGCACGCTGAAAGCGATCTAAGTTTCAACTTCTACTCAATCGACGGGGCGCGCAAGGCGCCCCGCGTCATAAGCGGGCGGCGTGATGCTGAACAAATACCCTCTGTGGAAATACATTCTGATCCTGGCGGTGCTGGCGATCGGTCTGATTTATTCCGCTCCCAATCTTTATCCTGATGACCCGGCCATTCAGGTCAGCGGTGCAAGCACTGCGCTGCAGGTCAATCAGGCTGATCTGGATCGAGTGAGCGCTGCGCTCAAGGAATCCGGGATCAACGTCAAGGCGGCCACGCTGGCGACCAACGGCAAGGGCGGTCTGATTCGTCTGGTCAAGGCTGAAGACCAGTTGCCTGCCAAGGACGTCGTGCGCAAGGCATTGGGTGATGACTACGTCGTTGCTCTGAACCTGGCACAAACCACTCCACAATGGCTGCGCAGCCTGGCCGCGCACCCGATGAAGCTGGGTCTGGACTTGTCTGGTGGTGTGCACTTCCTGCTCGAAGTGGACATGGACAAAGCCCTCGACGCACGCTTGAAAGTGTACGAAGGCGATGTAAAGAGCCTGTTGCGTAAAGAGAAACTGCGCTATCGCAGCCTGCCGCAACTGGGCGGTGCCATTCAGCTGGGCTTCTCTGATGAAGCTTCCCGCGAACAGGCCCGTGCACTGATCCGCAAGAACTTCAACGATTTCGACATTGTTCCGGCCGACCTCAATGGTCAGGCGGTGCTGCGTCTGGCGATGACCCCGGCCAAGCTGGCGGAAATCCGCGAATACTCCATCAAGCAGAACTTGACCACGGTACGTAACCGCGTCAACGAGCTGGGTGTTGCCGAACCGATCGTTCAGCGTCAGGGCGCCAACCGCATCGTGGTTGAGCTGCCGGGCGTGCAAGACACCGCAGAAGCCAAGCGTATCCTCGGCAAGACGGCCAACCTTGAGTTCCGTCTGGCTGCTGAGCCTGGCGCTTCGAAAGCTACTTCCGAATCCTTCGAGTTCCGTGAGGGCAATCGTCCTCCTGCGCTGATCGAGCGTGGCCTGATCATCACCGGCGACCAGGTAACTGACGCCAAGGCTGGCTTCGGCGAGCACGGCACGCCAGAAGTGAACATCCGTCTGGATGGCCACGGTGGCGAGCTGATGAGCCGCGCAACCCGTTCGAACGTCGGTCGCAGCATGGCGGTGATCTTCATCGAGCAGCGTCCGGTCACCACTTACACCAAGCAAGTGGTCGATGGCGTCGAAAAAGACGTGGCGGTGCAGTCGTTCAAGGAAGAGAAGAAGATCATCAGCCTGGCGACCATTCAGTCGCCGCTGGGTGCTCAGTTCCGCATCACTGGCCTGAACGGCCAGGGCGAATCGTCCGAACTGGCGCTGCTGTTGCGTGCCGGTGGTCTGGCGGCGCCGATGTACTTCGCTGAAGAACGCACCATTGGCCCGAGCCTGGGTGCGGACAACATCACCAAAGGTATCGATGCATCGCTGTGGGGCATGCTGTTTGTCTCGCTGTTCATCATCGCCATCTATCGCTTCTTCGGCATCATCGCCACCGTTGCGTTGGGTGTGAACATGGTGCTGCTGCTGGCATTGATGTCGCTGCTGGGTGCAACGCTGACCCTGCCGGGTATCGCCGGTATCGTATTGACCATGGGTATGGCGGTCGACGCCAACGTACTGATCTTCTCGCGGATTCGTGAAGAGATCGCTGCGGGCATGACCGTACAGCGGGCAATCAACGAAGGTTTCGGTCGCGCATTCACGGCGATTCTCGACGCCAACCTGACCACCTTGCTGGTGGGCGGGATCCTGTTTGCCATGGGTACAGGTCCGGTCAAAGGCTTCGCAGTGACCATGTCCCTCGGGGTTTTGACTTCGATGTTCACGGCCATCATGGTCACCCGCGCGATGGTCAACTTGATCTTCGGCGGTCGTGACTTCAAGAAGTTGTGGATTTAAGGGGCTGCCATGTTACGTACAATCAACTTCATGGGCGTTCGCAACTTCGCGTTCGGCGTCACATTGTTCCTTACTGCGCTGGCCATTTTCAGTGTCTTCCACAAGGGCATGAACTGGGGGCTGGACTTCACCGGCGGTACGCTCATCGAGCTGACCTACGAGCGTCCGGCTGACGTCACCAAGGTGCGTGAGCAGCTGGTTTCGTCCGGTTATCACGAAGCCATCGTGCAGAACTTCGGCGCGACTACCGATCTGCTGGTGCGCATGCCTGGCGAAGACCCGCAGTTGGGTCACCAGGTGGCAGCGGCGTTGCAGAAGGTCGGCGGCGATAACCCGGCGACGGTCAAGCGCGTCGAGTTCGTCGGCCCGCAGGTGGGTGAAGAACTACGCGACCAGGGCGGCCTCGGCATGCTGATGGCGCTGGGCGGCATCCTGATCTACCTGGCGTTCCGCTTTCAGTGGAAATTCGCCGTCGGTGCGATCGTGTCCTTGATTCACGACGTGATCGTGACCATCGGTATCCTGTCGTTCTTCCAGATCACCTTCGACCTGACGGTGCTGGCGGCGGTACTGGCGATCATCGGTTACTCGCTCAACGACACCATCGTGGTATTTGACCGGGTTCGTGAGAACTTCCGTGTACTGCGCAAGGCCAGCCTGATCGAGAACATCAACATCTCGACCACGCAAACCCTGCTGCGGACTATCGCGACGTCGGTTTCTACCTTGTTGGCGATTGCGGCACTGCTGTTCTTCGGTGGTGACAACCTCTACGGCTTCTCCCTGGCGCTGCTGGTGGGTGTTCTGGCGGGTACTTATTCGTCGATCTACATCGCCAACGTGGTGTTGATCTGGCTGAACCTGAGTTCCGAAGACCTGATCCCGACGGTGAATACCGAGAAGGAAGTCGACGACCGTCCTTGAGGACTCTCTAGTCCAGAGCAGTTCCCCAGCGATGTAGTCCAAAAAGGCGCGAGTTGAACTCGCGCCTTTTTTTATGCTCCAAGGCTGGGAGAAGCACGGGTTTATCCCGCATGTGATGGTCAGGAGGTTCATGTGAACAAGTCGATGCTGGTTGGTGCTGTACTGGGTGCTGTCGGTGTGACTGCCGGGGGTGCTGTGGCCACCTACAGCCTGGTAAAAAATAACGGTCCCGAGTATGCGCAAGTGCTCGCCGTTGAGCCGGTCAAGACGCAAATCAAGACTCCACGTGAAGTGTGCAAGGATGTAGCGGTCACCCGGCAAGCGCCGGTGAAAGATCAACACCAGATTGCCGGTACGGTGGTGGGTGCGCTGGCAGGCGGTCTGCTGGGTAACCAGATCGGCGGCGGCACCGGCAAGAAAATTGCCACGGTTGCGGGCGCGGTCGGTGGTGGTTACGCCGGCAACAAGGTTCAGGAGGGCATGCAAGAGCGTGACACCTACACCACGACGCAAACTCGCTGTAACACGGTGAATGACATCAGCGACAAGGTTGTTGGGTACGACGTTCGTTATTCGCTGGACGGCAAGGAAGGCAAGGTGCGGATGGATCGTGATCCGGGCAACCAGATTCCGGTGGATAAGGAAGGTAAGTTGATCCTGACGCAGAATGAACAGGCGCATTGATGAGCTGATTGTCAGCCGCTGAAAAAGAAGCATCCTTCGGGGTGCTTTTTTTGTGCCAAAAATTCACGCATCCCCCTGTAGGAGCCGGCTTGCCGGCGATAGCGGTATAGCTGTCGACATAAATGTTGAATGCCAGACCGTTATCGCCGGCAAGCCGGCTCCTACAGGGATATGCGGTGTTCTTGGGGTGAATTCCAGGCATAAAAAAAGCACCCCGCAGGGTGCTTTTTTGTCGCTGGAAGCTTAGCGCTTCAGCGAGGCCGGCAGGTGCGGCTGGATCGCCGTCAGCACTGCCTTGAAGCACTTGGTGTTACCGGCAACGATGTGGCCTTTCTCAAGGAAATCGTGACCGCCGGTGAAGTCGCTCACCAAGCCGCCAGCTTCCTGGATCAGCAGGGCGCCTGCAGCCATGTCCCACTCGGACAGGCCCGACTCCCAGAACGCGTCGAAACGGCCGGCAGCCACGTAGGCCAGGTCCAGGCTCGCCGAGCCAGCGCGGCGGATGCCGGCGGTCTGGCCAACCAGGGCGCGGAACATGCCCAGGTAGTTGTCGAGGTTGTCCATCTGGTCGTCACGGAACGGGAAGCCGGTACCCAGCAGGGCGCCGTCCAGGCTGGTGCGGCCGCTGACGCGCAGGCGACGACCGTTCAGTTGAGCGCCGCGACCACGGCTGGCGGTGAATTCTTCCTGGCGAACCGGGTCCAGAACAACAGCGTGTTCCAGGCGACCGCGGTATTTGCAGGCGATGCTGACAGCGAAGTGAGGAATGCCGCGCAGGAAGTTGGTGGTGCCGTCCAGCGGATCGATGATCCACAGGTATTCTTCGCCTTCGATCCCGGTGCCGGCGTGCATGCCGGTTTCTTCACCCATGATCGAGTGGTTCGGGTAAGCCTTGCGCAGCGCGTCGATGATTTTCTGTTCAGCGGCGCGATCCACCTCGGATACGTAATCCTTGGCGTCTTTTTCGTCGACCTTGATGGTATCCAGGCGCTCGATGGAGCGGAAGATCAATTCACTGGCGCTGCGGGCGGCGCGCAGCGCGATATTCAGCATGGGCTGCATGGATGTGTCACCTAAGGTTGTTAAAGAAAGCCGGGCATTCTATCAGAAAGTTTCTACAGGAGAAGGTCAGTGTTCGCTTTCATAGCTGAACGGTGTGCCCCGCCTCAGAAATACGGTCACTTTTGACGAGTGATCAATGTTGGCAGGCAAGGCGCCGCGCCGACTCATAGCGCTATGGGGAGAAGCGGCAACGCAGCATGCCGACATTGAGCACCGTCAAAAGTGAATCGTTATTTTTGAGGCGGGGCACCCTGTTGAGCTGTAAGATTCGGCTCCCGATTATTGTGTTCGAGAACGCCTCCCGTGCTGCAAAACATTCGTGTCGTCCTGGTCAATACCAGCCACCCCGGCAATATCGGCGGGGCTGCGCGTGCCATGAAGAACATGGGCCTGTCGCGGCTGGTGCTGGTCGAACCACGGTTGTTCCCGCACCACGAAGCCGATGCCCGTGCATCTGGCGCCGGGGACATCCTTGAAAACGCGCAAGTCGTCGCCACTTTGGAAGATGCCTTGGTCGGCTGCAATCTGGTGCTCGGCACCAGCGCCCGTGACCGGCGCATTCCCTGGCCGCTGCTCGATCCCCGCGAATGCGGGACGAAAGTGGTCGAGGAAGCCGGGCAGGGTGCCGAAATCGCCTTGGTATTTGGTCGTGAAGATTCCGGCCTGACCAATGAAGAGCTGCAGCGATGTCATTATCACGTGCACATCCCATCAGACCCTGAGTTCAGTTCGCTGAACCTTGGGGCGGCGGTGCAGGTGTTGAGCTATGAAGTGCGCATGTCCTGGCTGGCGGCCCAAGGCCAGCCGAGCAAGGTCGAGAAGGAAGAAGTGGCATCGGTCAAAAGCGCTGAGCTGGCGACCATGGATGAGCTGGAGCGGTTCTATGAGCACCTGGAGCAAACCCTGGTGGCCATCGAATTCCTCGATCCTGAAAAGCCACGGCACTTGATGGCGCGCCTGCGTCGGTTGTACGGACGAAGCTCGGTCAGCCGGGCGGAAATGAATATATTGCGTGGCATCCTCACGGAAACCCAGAAAGCGGCCCGTGGTGAGCTTCTAAAGCGGAAGGATTAATGATGTTCGAGCGTTTGCGTGAAGATATCCAGAGTGTTTTCCATCGTGACCCGGCGGCGCGTAACGCTTTTGAAGTCCTGACTTGCTACCCGGGCATGCACGCCATCTGGATCCACCGGTTGTCGGCAGCCTTGTGGCGCGCCGAGCTGAAATGGCTGGCGCGGCTGGTGTCGAACTTCGGTCGCTGGTTGACCGGGATCGAGATCCATCCGGGCGCCAAGGTCGGTCGTCGGTTCTTCATTGACCATGGTATGGGCATTGTCATCGGTGAAACCGCCGAGATCGGCAACGACGTCACCCTTTATCAGGGCGTGACGCTGGGTGGCACCAGCTGGAATAAAGGCAAGCGTCACCCGACACTGGAAGACGGTGTGGTGGTGGGGGCTGGTGCCAAGGTGCTCGGCCCGTTCACTGTGGGTGCGGGGGCCAAGGTTGGCTCCAATGCCGTGGTGACCAAGGCTGTGCCTCCTGGTGCGACAGTGGTCGGCATTCCGGGGCGGATCATCGTCAAATCCGATGAAGAGCAGGACGCCAAGCGCAAGGCCATGGCCGAGAAGATCGGTTTCGATGCCTACGGTGTTGGCGAAGACATGCCGGACCCGGTGGCGCGTGCCATTAACCAATTGCTCGATCACCTGCAGGCAGTCGATGGTCGTCTGGAGGGGATGTGCGGGGCGTTGAAGGATCTGGGCAGTAATTACTGTGCGAAAGATCTGCCTGAACTGCGCGAAGAAGACTTTGCGTGTGTGAAGGACAAGGATCAGAGCCAGGCCAGCTAGACCGAGTCGACCCCTTCGCGGGCAAGCCTCGCTCCTACAAGGGTTTCGTTAATCCTGTAGGAGCGAGCGGGCGGCGATCCGACTTGCTCGCGATGAACGATGACTCGGTATTACTGGCTGTAACCGCCCAGCCTTTGTTATGATGCGGCCGCTCTTTTGCGGGTAAACCTGACTAAAGTACTAGGTCTTATAGTTGACTTAAATACTCGGGAATTGCATACTCGCCCCATTCCGAACTCCGTGGTAATTGTCCATGCGACTGACTACAAAAGGCCGATACGCCGTGACCGCCATGCTTGATCTGGCGTTGCATGCGCAGCACGGGCCCGTGTCCCTGGCCGATATCTCCGAGCGCCAAGGCATCTCCCTGTCCTACCTCGAACAGCTTTTCGCCAAATTGCGCCGCAGCAATCTGGTGTCCAGCGTCCGTGGTCCGGGCGGCGGTTACCAGCTGTCCCGCGACATGCAGGGCATCCAGGTCGCCCAGGTGATCGATGCGGTAAACGAATCGGTCGATGCCACCAAGTGCCAGGGGCAGGGCGATTGCCATCAAGGCGACACCTGCCTGACCCACCACCTGTGGTGCGACCTGAGCCTGCAGATCCACGAATTTCTGAGCGGTATCAGCTTGGCTGATCTTGTTACTCGCCGTGAGGTACAAGAAGTAGCCCAGCGTCAGGACCAGCGTCGTTGCAACAGCAAGACGCCACGCCTGGACAAGATTGAAGCGTCCGCCGTCGAATGACAGCCAAAGAGCTAGCGGCACGCCAGCCAGCCTGATTTAGGAGATAGTCCATGAAATTGCCGATTTACCTTGATTACTCTGCGACCACCCCGGTTGATCCGCGTGTTGCGCAAAAGATGAGTGAATGCCTGCTGGTCGACGGAAACTTCGGTAACCCGGCGTCCCGTTCCCACGTGTTCGGCTGGAAAGCTGAAGAGTCCGTCGAAAACGCCCGTCGTCAGGTCGCAGACCTGGTCAACGCCGATCCGCGTGAAATCGTCTGGACCTCCGGTGCCACCGAGTCCGACAACCTGGCAATCAAGGGTGCGGCGCATTTCTATGCGACCAAGGGCAAACACCTGATCACCACCAAGATTGAGCACAAGGCTGTCCTCGACACCATGCGCCAACTGGAGCGTGAAGGCTTCGAAGTAACCTACATCGAGCCTCGCACTGACGGTCTGGTTACGCCAGAAATGATCGAAGCTGAACTGCGTGATGACACCATTCTGGTTTCGGTCATGCACGTGAACAACGAAATCGGCACCATCAACGACATCGCAGCCATCGGCGAACTGACCCGCTCCAAAGGGATCCTGTTCCACGTCGACGCTGCTCAGTCCACCGGCAAGGTCGAGATCGACCTGCAGAAGCTGAAAGTCGACATGATGTCGTTCTCCGCCCACAAAACCTACGGCCCTAAAGGCATCGGCGCGCTGTACGTCAGCCGCAAGCCGCGTGTGCGCATCGAAGCGACCATGCACGGCGGCGGTCACGAGCGCGGCATGCGTTCCGGCACCCTGGCGACCCACCAGATCGTCGGCATGGGTGAAGCCTTCCGCGTAGCCAAGGAAGACATGGCTGCCGAGAACGTGCGTATCAAAGCCTTGAGCGACCGTTTCTTCAAGCAGGTCGAAGACCTGGAAGAGCTGTACGTCAACGGCAGCATGACCGCCCGCGTTCCGCACAACCTGAACCTGAGCTTCAACTACGTTGAAGGCGAGTCGCTGATCATGGCGCTCAAGGATCTGGCGGTTTCGTCCGGTTCGGCTTGCACCTCGGCTTCGCTGGAGCCTTCGTACGTACTGCGCGCCTTGGGCCGCAACGACGAACTGGCACACAGCTCGATCCGCTTCACCTTCGGTCGTTTCACCACCGAAGAAGAAATCGACTACGCCGCGCAGAAAGTCTGCGAGGCCGTTACCAAGCTGCGCGCTTTGTCGCCGCTGTGGGACATGTACAAAGACGGTGTCGACATTTCGAAAATCGAGTGGGCGGCACACTGATTTCAAGTCGCCGCAAACCAGGCCCTGTAAACTTAAGGTAGGCAGGGCTTCAAGAGCGACTCTCTGATGAGTGAGGATTAAGAATCATGGCTTACAGCGAAAAGGTCATCGACCACTACGAAAACCCGCGTAACGTCGGCAAGATGGACGCGGAAGACCCGGATGTCGGCACCGGCATGGTCGGCGCTCCGGCGTGCGGCGACGTGATGCGCCTGCAGATCAAGGTCAACGAGCAAGGCATCATCGAAGACGCCAAGTTCAAGACCTACGGTTGCGGTTCGGCTATCGCCTCCAGCTCCCTGGCGACCGAGTGGATGAAAGGCAAGACTCTGGATGAAGCAGAGACCATCAAAAACACTCAACTGGCCGAAGAACTGGCTCTGCCGCCGGTGAAAATTCACTGCTCCGTACTCGCTGAAGACGCTATCAAAGCGGCCGTTCGCGACTACAAGCAGAAGAAAGGCTTGATCTGATTTTCAAGATTTTGCGACGAGTAAGGAGTCACCGATGGCTATCAGCATGACAGAAGCGGCTGCTCGACACGTGCGACGCTCCCTCGACGGGCGCGGCAAAGGTGAAGGGATTCGTCTGGGTGTTCGCACCACGGGCTGTTCCGGCCTTGCCTACGTGCTGGAGTTTGTCGACGAGGTGGTTGCCGAGGATCAGGTGTTCGAAAGTCACGGCGAGAAAGTGATTATCGACCCGAAAAGCCTGGCCTACCTGGACGGCACCGAGCTCGATTTCGTCAAGGAAGGGTTGAACGAAGGCTTCAAGTTCAACAACCCCAACGTACGCGGTGAATGTGGCTGCGGCGAAAGCTTCAACATCTGAGGCTTCTTGTGGGTACTCCTTGTCATTTCGCTTTATTCGAGCTGCAACCGAGTTTCAATCTGGACCTCGACCAGCTGGCTACGCGCTACCGTGAGTTGGCGCGCAGTGTTCATCCGGACCGTTTTGCGGACGCTTCCGAGCGCGAGCAACGACTGGCGCTAGAGCAATCCGCGAGCCTCAACGAGGCCTACCAGACGCTCAAAAGTCCCCCGAAGCGCGCGCGATACCTGCTCGCCCTGAATGGTGGCGAGCTGCCGCTGGAGGTCACGGTGCACGATCCGGAGTTTCTTCTGCAACAGATGGAGTTGCGCGAAGAGCTCGAAGACCTGCAGGACAGCGCCGACCTGAATGGCGTTGCCGTCTTCAAGCGTCGTTTGAAAGTTGCTCAGGAAAAACTGAACGACAGTTTCGCAGCCTGTTGGAATGATGCAGCGCAACGTGAACAGGCCGAACGCCTGATGCGGCGCATGCAGTTCCTCGACAAGCTCACCTACGAAGTGCGCCAGTTAGAAGAGCGCCTCGACGATTAACCCAGTGCCGCTCCGGTCGCACGCCTGATATACAGATAAGTCCTGATCACGATGGCCCTACTGCAGATCGCCGAACCCGGCCAAAGTCCTCAACCGCACCAGCGTCGTCTGGCTGTGGGGATCGACTTGGGCACTACCAATTCGCTGGTCGCTGCATTACGCAGTGGTCTTTCCGAGCCTCTGGCCGACGCTGACGGGCGGGTCATCCTGCCGTCCGCCGTGCGTTACCACGCCGATCGCGTCGAAGTGGGCGAGTCGGCCAAGCTGGCTGCCGCTACCGATCCGTTGAACACCGTGCTGTCGGTCAAGCGCTTGATGGGTCGTGGTCTGTCCGACGTCAAGCAATTGGGCGAGCAACTGCCGTACCGCTTTGTCGGTGGCGAGTCGCACATGCCGTTCATCGAAACCATTCAAGGGCCGAAAAGCCCGGTCGAAGTCTCCGCCGATATCCTCAAGGTGTTGCGTCAGCGCGCTGAAGCGACATTGGGTGGCGAACTGGTGGGGGCGGTGATCACCGTTCCGGCCTATTTCGACGATGCTCAGCGTCAAGCCACGAAGGACGCGGCCAAACTGGCCGGCCTCAACGTGCTGCGTTTGCTCAATGAGCCGACCGCCGCTGCCGTGGCTTACGGTCTGGATCAACATGCTGAAGGCCTGGTCGCGATTTATGACCTGGGCGGCGGCACCTTCGATATTTCGATTCTGCGCCTGACCGGCGGTGTGTTCGAAGTGCTGGCCACCGGCGGCGACAGCGCCCTGGGCGGCGATGACTTCGACCATGCGATTGCCGGCTGGATCATCGAGAGCGCCGGTTTGTCCGCTGATCTCGATCCGGGTGCGCAACGTAACCTGCTGCAAACTGCCTGCGCGGCCAAGGAAGCGCTGACCAATGTCGCGGCCGTTGAAGTCGCTTATGGCGACTGGAAAGCCGAGCTGACTCGCGAAGCTTTCAATGCGCTGATCGAGCCGATGGTTGCTCGCAGCCTGAAAGCCTGCCGTCGCGCGGTGCGTGATTCCGGCGTCGAGCTGGAAGACGTGCACGCGGTGGTCATGGTTGGCGGTTCGACGCGTGTGCCTCGCGTTCGCGAAGCCGTCGCCGAAGCCTTCGGTCGCCAGCCGCTGACTGAAATCGACCCGGATCAAGTGGTGGCCATCGGTGCCGCGATCCAGGCCGATACGCTGGCCGGCAACAAGCGCGATGGCGGCGAACTGCTGTTGCTCGACGTGATTCCGTTGTCCCTGGGGCTGGAAACCATGGGCGGCCTGATGGAGAAGGTGATTCCGCGCAACACCACCATTCCTGTCGCTCGTGCCCAGGATTTCACCACGTACAAAGATGGCCAGTCGGCCATGGCGATCCACGTGTTGCAGGGTGAGCGCGAGCTGATCAGCGACTGCCGTTCCCTGGCACGCTTCGAGTTGCGCGGCATTCCGGCGATGGTCGCGGGTGCAGCGAAGATCCGCGTGACCTTCCAGGTCGACGCCGACGGTCTGCTCAGTGTCTCGGCCCGTGAGTTGGGTTCGGGTGTTGAAGCAAGCATTCAGGTCAAGCCGTCCTACGGCCTGACCGACGGCGAAATCGCCAAGATGCTCAAGGATTCGTTCCAGCACGCCAACGACGACAAGGTCGCCCGTGTGCTGCGTGAGCAGCAGGTCGATGCCCAGCGCCTGATCGAAGCGGTGCAAGCCGCTCTCGAAGCCGACGGCGAGCGTTTGCTCGACGCCGAAGAGCGCATGGTCATCGAATTGCAGATGCAGGAACTGACCGAACTGATGAAAGGTGCCGATGGTTACGCCATTGAGCAGCAGACCAAGCGTCTGTCGCAAGTCACCGACGCCTTTGCTGCCCGCCGCCTGGACTCGACGGTGAAAGCCGCGCTGGCGGGGCGCAATCTGAATGAAATCGAGGATAACTGATGCCGCAGGTCATTTTTCTGCCACACGAGAAGTTTTGCCCGGAAGGCATGGTGGTCGAGGCTGAGCCCGGTACATCGATTCTCGAACTGGCCCATGAGCACCACATCGAGATGGAAAGTGCCTGTGGCGGCGTTTGCGCCTGTACCACTTGTCACTGCATCGTTCGAGAAGGGTTTGATTCGCTGGAAGAAGCGGATGAACTGGAAGAAGATTTCCTCGATCGTGCCTGGGGTCTGGAAGCTCAATCGCGTCTGGCCTGCCAGGCGATCGTCGGGACTGAAGACCTGACCATCGAGATTCCGAAGTATTCGCTCAACCACGCCGCCGAAGCGCCGCACTGATTCAAGGAACTGTCATGAGTCTCAAGTGGACTGATGTGCTGGAAATCGCAATCCAGCTGGCTGAAAGCAAGCCCGATGTTGACCCTTTGTCGGTCAACTTCGTCGATCTGCGCAAGTGGGTGATGGAATTGCCCGAGTTCGACGACCTGCCTGAGCATTGTGGCGAAAAGATCCTCGAGGCCATTCAGGCCCACTGGATCGAAGAACGCGACTGAGCCACGCTGCAGGTTAGGAAATACCCAAGAACCCGCGTATAATTCGCGGGTTTAATTTTTCACAAATTACCGTTTCTGGAGTTACACCATGGCTGTTCAACGTACTTTCTCCATCATCAAGCCTGACGCTGTTGCTAAAAACGTCATCGGCGAGATCACCACTCGTTTCGAAAAAGCAGGCCTGCGCGTTGTAGCTTCGAAACTGAAGCAACTGTCCAAAGCTGAAGCTGAAGGCTTCTACGCTGAGCACAGCGCTCGTGGTTTCTTCGGCGACCTGGTTGCTTTCATGATCTCCGGTCCTGTTGTTGTTCAGGTTCTGGAAGGCGAAAACGCTATCGCTCTGAACCGTGAGCTGATGGGCGCTACCAACCCTAAAGAAGCTGCTGCCGGCACCATCCGTGCTGACTTCGCTGATTCCATCGACGCCAACGCTGTACACGGTTCGGACTCCGAAGCCGCTGCTGCTCGCGAAATCTCGTACTTCTTCGCAGCTACTGAAGTAACCACTCGCTAAGCATTGGCTTAAGAGTGAAGGTGAATCCATGACTACATCGACTGTAAAAACCAACCTGCTGGGTCTGACTCAACAGGAAATGGAAAAATTCTTCGACTCAATCGGGGAGAAGCGTTTCCGTGCCGGTCAGGTAATGAAATGGATTCACCACCTTGGCGTCGATGATTTCGACGCCATGACGAACGTCAGCAAGGCCCTGCGCGACAAGCTCAAGGCCATTGCCGAAGTTCGCGGTCCTGAAGTCGTCAGCGAGGACATTTCCACCGACGGCACCCGTAAATGGGTGGTGCGCGTGGCGTCCGGCAGCTGCGTCGAGACCGTTTACATTCCCCAGGGCAAACGCGGCACTCTGTGCGTTTCGTCCCAGGCAGGCTGTGCCCTGGATTGCAGTTTCTGCTCCACCGGCAAGCAAGGTTTCAACAGCAACCTCACCGCCGCCGAAGTCATCGGCCAGGTGTGGATTGCCAATAAATCGTTCGGCAGCATCCCGGCGACCGCCGACCGTGCCATCACCAACGTGGTGATGATGGGCATGGGCGAGCCGCTGCTGAACTTCGACAACGTCGTTGCAGCCATGCATCTGATGATGGACGACCTGGGTTACGGCATTTCCAAGCGCCGTGTGACCCTGTCGACCTCCGGCGTGGTGCCGATGATCGATGAGCTGTCCAAGCACATCGACGTCTCCCTGGCGTTGTCCCTGCACGCACCGAATGACGCATTGCGTAACCAATTGGTGCCGATCAACAAGAAATATCCGCTTAAGATGCTGCTCGAGTCGTGCCAGCGCTACATGTCGTCCCTGGGCGAAAAACGCGTGCTGACCATCGAGTACACCTTGCTCAAGGACATCAACGACAAGGTTGAACATGCCGTTGAGATGATCGAGCTGCTCAAGAACATCCCGTGCAAGATCAACCTGATTCCGTTCAACCCGTTCCCGCATTCCGGTTACGAGCGTCCGAGCAACAATGCGATTCGTCGTTTCCAGGATCAGCTTCACCATGCAGGTTTCAATGTCACCGTGCGCACCACTCGCGGTGAAGACATCGATGCCGCGTGTGGCCAATTGGTAGGGCAGGTGCTGGATCGCACCCGTCGCAGTGAACGTTATATCGCCGTGCGCGAGTTGAGCGCCGACAACGATATGGCTTCGAACGCTGCGAAATAATTCAAGAGAGGATCTCTATGTCCCTGCGCTTTGCGCTGCTTTTGCTGTTGGCCAGTCTTTGTACTGGCTGCGTCCTGTCGGGCGATTTCAATCCGATGAAGACCAGCAAGGGCCGCGATGAAGCGCGAGTTGCCTACGTGCAACTGGGCTTGGGCTATTTGCAGCAGGGCATGACCGAACGCGCCAAGGTCCCGCTGAAAAAGGCCTTGGAGCTGGACGGTTCGGATCCTGACGCCAATGCCGCATTGGGTCTGGTGTTTCAGGCCGAGATGGAGCCGGAGCTGGCGGATGAGCACTTTCGCAAGGCGCTTTCTTCCCGCCCCAACGATGCCCGTATCCTGAATAATTACGGCAGTTTTCTTTTCGAACAGAAACGTTACAAAGAGGCTTACGAGCGCTTCGAACAAGCCGCTGCCGATACCCTGTATCCTGAGCGTTCGCGAGTGTTCGAGAACCTGGGCATGACCGCTTCCAGGCTTGGCCAGCGTGATCTGGCCCAGCAGCAGTTGGAAAAAGCTTTGCGTTTGAACCGTCAGCAACCCCGTGCATTGCTGGAAATGGCTGAGTTGTCTTACGAAGACAGGCATTATGTGCCCGCGCGTGACTATTACGACCGTTTTAGCCTGCTCACCGAGCAAAATGCACGTAGTCTATTGCTCGGCGTTCGGCTGGCAAAAGTGTTCGAAGATCGCGACAAGGCAGCCAGTTATGGCCTGCAACTAAAACGACTCTATCCCGGTACGCCGGAATATCAGCAATACCTGTCGGAGCAATGATGAAAGCGGCGCATCCCGAAGTTGTAGCAGCGAATCGCGTTAACCCCGGTGAGACTTTGCGCCAGGCCCGCGAAAGCAATGGCTGGTCGCTGGCCGAAGTGGCCCTCAAGCTCAACCTCACCGTTAATTCCCTGAGTAATCTGGAAGCCGGCGCATTCGACAAGCTGCCGGGGCATACCTTTGCCCGCGGTTATATTCGCGCCTACGCCAAATTGCTCGGCATGGACCAGACCGTTCTGGTTCAGCAATTCGACCAATCCACCGGAACCGACTCCCAGGGCGCCAACGTCCACAGCCTGGGGCGCATCGAAGAGCCGGTTCGGGTTTCCCACACTATTTTGCGAATCGTCAGCTTGCTGTTGCTGATCGCGGTGATCGGCGGCGGTTTCATCTGGTGGCAGGATCAAACCTCATTGCGCACCAAGGACCTGATCAGCCTGAGCCCGGAGCACGTTGAAGTCGAAGGCGCCGACGGCACCACCCAGATCCATCCGCTGGACGAGCCGGAAGACCAGGCTGTCGCGGAAGGTCAGGCTGAAAGTTCGACCGCTCTCGCATTGCCGCAAGCCGAGACTTCGACTGAAGCACCGGCTGAAGCTGAGCCGGCTACGCCTGTGGTCGCTCCGGCCGCACCGGCTACCCCGGTGCCAGTTGCACCGACACATAACACCGCGCCGGCTGCTCCGGCACCCGTTGCCCCGGCGCACAGCACCGCGCCAGTTGTCGCGCCTGCGGCCCCGACGGCTCCGGTTGTGTCGACCCCGCCTGCAACTGCCTCGGTAACGCCGACCATTCCTGCTCCGGCAGCGGCTGCTCCGGCTGCTCCGGCTGCTCCGGTTGCCGGCCAAGGCCAGGTTCAACTGCAATTCACCGCTGATTGCTGGACACAAGTCACCGACGGCACTGGCAAAGTGCTGCTCAGTGGTCTCAAGCGCAAAGGCGAAACCGTTTCCCTCAGTGGTAAGCCGCCGTTTGCCGTGCGTCTGGGCTTCGCCCGTGGCGCGCAGGTCAGCTACAACGGTCAGGTGGTTGATGTCGCTCCATTCACCAGTGGCGAGACTGCTCGCCTGAAGTTGGGTCAATAAGTCATGCACGGCGAATCTCCAATCAAGCGTCGCGAATCCCGGAAAATCTGGGTCGGTAACGTGCCTGTTGGCGGCGATGCGCCCATCGCTGTGCAGAGCATGACCAACAGCGACACCAATGACGTTGCCGCCACCGTCGCCCAGATCAATCGTCTGGAAGCCGCTGGCGTCGATATCGTGCGGGTTTCCGTACCGGACATGGACGCCGCCGAAGCCTTCGGCAAGATCAAGCAACTGGTCAAAGTGCCGTTGGTGGCCGACATCCACTTCGACTACAAGATCGCTTTGCGCGTAGCCGAACTGGGCGTTGATTGCCTGCGGATCAACCCGGGCAACATCGGTCGTGAAGACCGCGTGCGTGCGGTGGTCGATGCCGCCCGTGATCGCGGGATTCCGATCCGCATCGGCGTCAACGCCGGTTCCCTGGAAAAAGACCTGCAAAAGAAATACGGCGAGCCGACCCCGGCCGCACTGGTCGAATCTGCCCTGCGCCACGTCGAGCACCTTGAACGCCTGAACTTCCAGGACTTCAAGGTCAGCGTGAAAGCCTCCGACGTGTTCATGGCCGTCGCCGCTTACCGCTTGCTGGCCAAGGAAATCGTCCAGCCGCTGCACTTGGGCATCACCGAAGCCGGTGGTTTGCGTTCAGGCACAGTGAAATCCGCCGTGGGCCTCGGTATGCTGCTCGCCGAAGGGATTGGCGATACTATCCGCATCTCGTTGGCGGCCGACCCGGTCGAGGAAGTGAAGGTCGGCTACGACATTCTCAAATCCCTGCACCTGCGTTCCCGTGGCATCAACTTCATCGCCTGCCCGAGCTGCTCGCGGCAGAACTTCGATGTGGTCAAGACCATGAACGAGCTGGAAGGGCGCCTTGAAGATCTGCTGGTGCCGCTGGATGTCGCGGTCATCGGTTGCGTGGTCAACGGGCCAGGCGAAGCCAAGGAAGCCCATATCGGCTTGACCGGCGGCACGCCAAACCTGATTTACATCGACGGCAAGCCGTCGCAGAAACTGACGAATGACAATCTGGTGGATGAGCTTGAACGCTTGATCCGCCAGAAAGCGGCCGAGAAGGTCGAAGCTGACGCAGCTGTAATCGCTCGCGGCTGATCGAACGAATTTAAGGATTTAAAGTGAGCAAGTCTCTGCAAGCCATTCGTGGCATGAACGACATCCTGCCCGAACAGACTCCCCTGTGGCGTCATTTCGAGGGCACCGTTTCGCGTCTGCTGGATAACTACGGTTACAAGCAGATCCGCATGCCGATCGTCGAGTTCACCGAGCTGTTCAAGCGCTCGATCGGTGAAGTGACCGACATCGTCGAAAAAGAGATGTACACCTTCGAAGACCGTAACGGTGATTCGCTGACCCTGCGCCCTGAAGGCACAGCGGCTTGCGTGCGTGCGGTGCTCGAGCACGGTATCACTGGCGGCGGCCAGGTGCAGAAACTCTGGTACATCGGCCCGATGTTCCGCCACGAACGTCCGCAGAAAGGCCGTTATCGCCAGTTCCACCAGATCGGTGTCGAAGTGTTCAACCTCGACGGTCCGGACATCGACGCCGAGCTGATCGTGCTGACCTGGCGCCTGTGGGGCGAGCTGGGCATCCGTGATGCGGTCAAGCTCGAACTCAACAGCCTGGGCACCAGCGAATCCCGTGGTCGTTATCGCGAAGCGCTGGTCGAGTTCCTGTCCGCTCACCTGGACAAGCTCGACGAAGACAGCCAGCGCCGTCTGAAGACCAACCCGTTGCGCGTTCTGGACACCAAGAACGCCGACACTCAAGCGATCCTGGTCGACGCGCCGAAAATGGCCGACTACCTCGACGACGAATCCCGCGTGCACTTCGAGGGCCTCAAGGCTCGCCTGGACGCCGCCGGTATTCCTTACGTGATCAACCCGAAGCTGGTACGCGGGCTGGATTACTACAGCAAGACGGTTTTCGAGTGGGTCACCGACAAGTTGGGCGCTCAAGGCACCGTATGTGCCGGCGGCCGCTACGACGGTCTGGTGGAACAGATGGGCGGCAAGCCGACCCCGGGCGTTGGTTTCGCCATGGGCATCGAGCGCCTGGTGCTGCTGCTTGAAACCCTGGAGCAGATCCCGGAAGAGATCTCCCGTCAGGTCGACGTCTATCTCTGCGCATTCGGCGAGGCTGCCGAACTGGCGGCCCTGACGTTGAGCGAGAAGGTGCGCGATCAGTTGCCCAACCTGCGTCTGCAGATCAATGCCGGCGCCGGCAGCTTCAAAAGTCAATTCAAGAAGGCCGACAAGAGCGGTGCGCTGTACGCGCTGATCCTCGGTGACGACGAAATGGCCCAGCAAGTGGTAGGTTTCAAACCCCTGCGTGGCCAGGGCGAACAACAAAGCATTGCCTGGGATGCGCTTGCTGCACACCTGGCCACCTGCGTCGTGCAGGGTTGAAGCTGTCATAAACAGCCGATTTAGCGATTAAGGAGTATTGGGGTGTCGAGTACCGAAGACGAACAGCTGGCGGATTTGAAGGACTGGTGGACACGCAACGGCAAGCCCCTGGTCACTGGCGGCCTGTTGGCGCTGGTCATCGTGTTCGGCTGGCAGGCCTTTCAAAAGTATCAGAGCAATCAGTCGCAAGGCGCCTCGATGCTCTATCAGCAATTGCTCGAAACCACGCTGACGCCCAACGGCAAGCCTGATGCCGCCCGTGTTTCGGACCTGGCCGGCAAGCTCAACAGCGAATTTGGCGGCAGCGCCTACGCGCAATACGGCAGCCTGTTCGTGGCGAAAGTCGCGGTCGACAGCGGCAAGCTGGACGACGCAGCCACCGAGCTGAAAGCCATCGTTGCCAAACCGGCCAACCCGGCACTGGGCGAAATCGCCCGTCAGCGCCTGGCGCAGGTACTGGCCGCGCAGAACAAGGTCGATGAAGCCCTGAAACTGCTCGAAGGCGATGCCGATAAAGCATTCCTCGCCACCCGCGAAGAACTCAAGGGCGACCTGCTGGTGCAGTTGGGTCGTACCGACGAAGCGCACGCTGCGTATCAAAAAGCCAAGGCGGCACTGTCGGATGAAGCGGCAGTCGGTGGCCTACAAATCAAGTTGGACGATCTGGCCAAAGGGGATGCGTGACGTGATCCGTTGGAAACATGCAGCATTGCTGGCTCTGGCCGTTTTGGCCGCGGGTTGCAGCAGCAACAGCAAAAAAGAATTGCCGCCTGCCGAGCTGGTCGACTTCAAAGAAGAAGTGGTCCTGCAAAAGCAGTGGAGTCGTTCGATCGGTGACGGTCAGGGCGAAACCTACAACATGCTGGTTCCGGCGATCGATGGCGATACCATCTATGCCGCCGACGTCACTGGCGTGGTGATGGCGATGGATCGCAGCAATGGCGACGTCAAATGGAAGAAAGACCTCGAACTGCCTGTTTCCGGCGCCGTTGGCGTAGGTTATGGCCTGCTCGTGATCGGTACGACCAAGGGCGAAATCGTTGCGATGGACGCCACCAACGGTGAAGAGAAATGGCGCGCTCGCGTGTCCAGCGAAGTTCTCGCGCCGCCGGCCAACAACGGTGACGTGGTGGTCGTTCAGACTCAGGATGACCGTCTGATCGGTCTGGATGCCTCCACCGGCAACCAGCGCTGGTTGTATGACAGCACGCCTGCGGTCCTGACCCTGCGTGGCACCAGTGCGCCGATCGTGACCAACCGCCTTGCGGTGGCTGGCCTGTCGACCGGTAAAGTGGTTGCGCTCGATATCTCCAACGGCGTGCCGGTGTGGGAACAGCGGGTTGCGATCCCACAAGGTCGTTCGGAGCTGGAGCGCGTTGTCGATATCGACGGTGGCCTGCTGCTGTCCGGCGGTACCTTGTACGTCGCCAGCTATCAGGGTCGCGTTGCGGCACTGGACCTGGAAAGCGGTCGTCAGCTCTGGCAGCGTGATGCTTCCAGCTATGCCGGCGTTGCGCAGGGCTTCGGCACTGTGTACGTGAGCCTGGCTTCGGGCACCGTTGAAGGCGTTGACGAGCGTTCCACCACAGCCTTGTGGAGCAACGACTCGCTGGCTCGCCGTCAATTGTCGGCTCCGGAAGTGTTCTCCAGCTATGTTGCAGTCGGTGACATGGAAGGCTATGTGCACCTGCTGAGCCAGGTGGACGGTCGTTTTGTCGGCCGCGAACGCATCGACAGCGACGGCCTGCGTGCCCGTCCGCTGGTGGTGGGTGACACGATTTATCTGTATGGCAACAGCGGCAAACTGGAAGCCCTGACCATCAAGTAATGTTTTGACTATGCTTGGGGTTAACCCCCAAGCGGCCCCGTTCTGCGGGGCTCGCAGCGTTTTCAAACGCTGCCCCGAGCACCAGCCGCTGCCTCGCAGCGGCTTTTGTATTTTCTGAAATAACGAAGTGGAGAGCCGCATGGTTCCCGTAATCGCCCTGGTGGGCCGACCGAACGTCGGCAAGTCCACCTTGTTCAACCGCCTGACCAGGACTCGCGACGCCATCGTCGGCGACTTGTCCGGTCTGACCCGTGATCGCCAATACGGTGAGGCCAAGTGGCAAGGGCGTTCCTACATTCTGGTCGACACTGGCGGTATCTCCGGTGACGAGCACGGTATGGACGAAAAAATGGCCGAGCAGTCGCTGCTGGCCATTGAAGAAGCCGATGTCGTTCTGTTCCTGGTAGATGCCAAGGCCGGTTTCACCGCCGCCGACCAGATGATCGCCGAGCATTTGCGCAAACGTAACAAGCGTTCGTACGTGGTTGCCAACAAGGTCGACAACATCGACCCTGAAATGGCCCGCGCCGAATTCGCCCCGTTGGGCATGGGCCACGCGATCCCGATCGCCGGTGCTCATGGTCGTGGCATCACCCAGATGCTGGAAATCGCCCTGAGCGACTTCCCGAAAGACGAAGAAGAGCTGGAAGAAGGCGAGGAAGAGGACGTTGCCGAAGGCGAGGAAGCCAAGCGCATTCCTGGCCCAAGCGAAAAAGACGGGATCAAGATCGCCATCATCGGCCGCCCGAACGTCGGCAAGTCGACCCTGGTCAACCGCATGCTCGGTGAAGACCGGGTCATCGTGTACGACCAACCCGGCACTACCCGCGACAGTATCTACATCCCGTTCGAGCGTAACGACGAGAAGTACACGCTGATCGACACCGCCGGTGTGCGCAAGCGCGGCAAGATCCACGAAGAAGTCGAAAAATTCTCCGTGGTCAAAACCCTGCAAGCGATCAAAGACGCCAACGTGGTGATCTTCGTGATGGACGCCCGCGAAGGCGTGGTGGACCACGACCTCAACCTGCTGGGCTTCGCCATTGAGTCGGGTCGTGCGCTGGTCATCGCGATCAACAAGTGGGACGGCATGACGCCGAGCGAGCGTGACTTCGTGAAGGTCGAGCTGCAACGTCGACTGTTCTTCGTTGACTACGCCGACATCCACTTCATCTCGGCGCTGCACGGCACGGGCGTGGGCAACCTCTACGCTTCCGTACAGAACTCGTTCAAGTCCGCGGTCACCCGCTGGCCGACCAACCGCCTGACCCAGATTCTGGAAGATGCGGTTGGCGAGCACGCGCCACCGATGGTTAACAACCGCCGGATCAAGCTGCGTTATGCGCACTTGGGTGGTGCCAACCCGCCGATCATCGTGATTCACGGTAACCAGATCGAGAAGGTGCCGAAGTCCTACGTGCGTTACCTGGAAAACACTTACCGTCGTGTCTTGAAGCTGGTCGGTACGCCGATCCGCATCGAGTTCAAGGGCGGCGAGAACCCGTACGAAGGCAACAAGAACTCGCTCACTGACCGTCAGGTCAACAAGAAGCGTCGCTTGATGTCGCACCACAAGAAAGCCGACAAGAAGCGCCGCGACAAGCGCTGATTCAAGGCTGGCTCGCCTCTGTAGGAGCGAGGCTTGCCCGCGAAGAACGATAACGCGGTGTGTCTGATACACCGCGGTGTTGCGTTCGCGGGCAAGCCTCGCTCCTACGGGATCGGGTTCGAGAAGAAGGGCGCCACTGGCGCCCTTTTTTTATGGGCGCCGTTTGGCTATCCTCGGGCTCTCCCGCGCCGCCGTTAGAGCCGGGTGTAGAGCAGGGAATCACCGATGATCACCAGTAAGCTGCCGAATGTCGGCATCACTATCTTCACGCAGATGTCTCAGCTCGCGGCGCAAACCGGGGCGATCAACCTGTCACAGGGTTTCCCCGATTTCGATGCCCCGCAAGCCTTGTGCGATGCGGTGGGTCGGCACATTGCCAATGGCCATAACCAGTACTCGCCGATGACCGGCCTGCCGGTGCTGCGTCAGCAGATCGTGGCGAAAATTGCCCACAGCTATGGCGTAACCGTCGATGCGGACAGCGAAGTGACCGTGACTCCCGGTGCGACTGAGGCGATTTTTTGCGCCATTCAGGCCGTTATCCACAACGGTGACGAAGTCATCGTGTTTGATCCGGCCTATGACAGTTACGAGCCCTCGGTCCAGCTGGCCGGTGGCCGTTGCGTTCACGTGCAACTGGGGCTGGACGACTTCAGCATCGATTTCGAAAAGCTCGCCCAGGCGCTGAGTCCGCGCACGCGGATGATCATCCTCAATACCCCGCACAATCCCAGCGGCGCACTGATCAACCGTGCCGAGCTGGACCAACTGGCGGCGTTGATCCGTGACCGCGACATCTATGTGATCAGCGATGAGGTCTACGAGCACCTGGTCTACGACGGTGTGCCCCATGTCAGTGTGCTGGCCCATGAAGAGCTGTATCAGCGCGCCTTCGTGGTCAGCTCCTTCGGCAAGACGTACCACGTCACCGGCTGGAAAACCGGCTACGTGGTCGCGCCACCGGCCTTGTCGGCAGAGCTGCGCAAGGTGCACCAGTACGTCAATTTTTGCGGCGTAACCCCCTTGCAATACGCCTTGGCTGATTACATGGCGGAGCATCCTGAACACGTCGAAGAATTGCCCGGCTTCTACCAGGCCAAGCGCGATCTGTTCTGCGACTTGCTGATGCCATCGCGTTTCAGTTTCACCCGCGTCACCGGCACCTATTTCCAGTTGGTCGATTACTCGCAGATCCGTCCCGACCTCAACGATGTCGAGATGGCGCTGTGGATGACCCGCGAACACGGCGTGGCGAGCATCCCGATCTCGGTGTTCTACCAGACACCACCCGAAGGCCAGCGCCTGGTGCGCCTGTGCTTCGCCAAACGCGAGGAGACCCTGCGTGAAGCAGCGGCAAAACTATGCGTGATCTGAGTGCATTGCCGAATCTGACCATCGCGCTGATCCAGACAACCCTGGCCTGGCACGACCGCCAGGCCAATCTGGAGCATTTCGAGCAACTGCTGGAGCAGGCTCATGGCGCGGACCTGATCATCCTGCCGGAGATGTTCACCACCGGTTTTTCCATGGAGTCCGAGACGCTTGCCGAGGCGGAAAACGGTCCCACCAGCAAATGGCTGCGCGTCCAGGCGGCAAAACTCGATGCGGTGATCACCGGCAGCATCATCGTTCAGGCCACTGATGGCAGCCATCGCAATCGCCTGTTGTGGGCACGACCGGATGGCGAAGTCTGGCATTACGACAAGCGCCACTTGTTCCGTATGGCCGGTGAGCACAATCACTACACGCCGGGCGAGCGCCAGGTGCAGTTCGAGCTCAAAGGCTGGCGCGTCCGGCCGCTGATTTGCTACGACCTGCGTTTCCCGGTGTGGAGCCGCGATGCCCAGGACACAGACCTGTTGCTGTACACCGCCAACTGGCCGGGTGCGCGGCGCCAGCACTGGAACCGTTTGCTGCCGGCGCGGGCAATCGAAAACCTGTGCTACGTGGCGGCGGTGAATCGCATCGGCACTGACGGGAAAGGCTTTGCGTACACCGGCGACAGCCAGGTCCTGGATTTTCAGGGCGAGACATTGCTCAGCGCCGGTGAGGCGGACGGGGTGTTTCAGGTTGTTCTGGATGCAGCGGAACTGGCGGCTTATCGCACGCGGTTTCCGGCGAATCTGGATGCGGATACGTTCGAGTTCACCTGAGATTTTCTCTGCCTGACAAGGACCCATCGCCGGCAAGCCGGCTCCTACAGTTGACCGAGTTGTTCTGACCTACGCGGTCAACTGTAGGAGCGAGCCTGCTCGCGATGGGGCCGGGACAGACAGCATAAATATTGCCGGCAAACAAAAAGGCCCCAAGGTTTTCACCAAGGGGCCTTTTGCATTACAGCGGTGACTTTATGCCGCTTTCGCTTCCGGCTGGCTCAACGAGCGGTTCAGCGCGCTGAACAGGGCCTTGAAGCTGGCGGTGGTGATGTTTTCATCGATGCCCACGCCGTGCACCGCACGTTGGCCTTCCACACGCAGTTCGATGTAGGCCGCGGCCTTGGCGTTGGTGCCCGCACCGATCGCGTGCTCGTTGTAATCCATGATCTCCACCGGAATCGGCAGACCGGCCACCAGCGCTTCCAGCGCGCCGTTGCCTTTGCCACGCCAGTGCAGGTTGGTTTCGCCCTGGCCCTTGCCGGAAACTTCCACTTCCACGGCGCTGTGACCGTTTTCTTCCTGCAGGCGATGGCTGACCAGCGCGTACGGGGTGTTGGCCTGCAAGTACTCGCTGTGCAGCAACGCGTGGATCTGCTGGGCGGTCATTTCGAGGCCCAGGCGATCGGTTTCACGCTGCACAACCTGGCTGAACTCGATCTGCATGCGGCGCGGCAAGCTGATGCCGTATTCCTGTTCCAGCAGGTAAGCGATACCGCCCTTGCCCGACTGGCTGTTGACGCGGATCACCGCCTCGTAGCTGCGGCCGATGTCGGCCGGGTCGATCGGCAAGTACGGCACTTCCCACAGGGCGTCCGGTTTCTGCTGGGCGAAGCCCTTGCGGATGGCATCCTGGTGGGAGCCGGAGAACGCGGTGTGAACCAGGTCGCCGACGTACGGGTGACGCGGGTGCACCTGGATCTGGTTGCATTCTTCGACGACTTTGCGCACGCCGTCGATGTCCGAGAAATCGAGCTCAGGGTGGATGCCCTGGGTGTAGAGGTTCAGTGCCACGGTGACCAGGTCGACGTTACCGGTACGCTCGCCGTTGCCGAACAGGCAGCCTTCGACACGATCCGCACCCGCCATCAGGCCCAGCTCGGTGGCGGCCACGCCGGTGCCACGGTCGTTGTGGGTGTGCAGGCTGATGATCACGCTGTCACGACGGTTGATGTGGCGGCCGAACCATTCGATCTGGTCGGCATAGATGTTCGGGGTCGCGCATTCGACGGTGGCCGGCAGGTTGAGGATCACCTTGTGCTCAGGCGTCGGGTTCCAGACTTCGATGACCGCGTCGCAGACTTCCTTGGCGAATTCCAGCTCGGTGGCGCTGAAGGTTTCCGGCGAGTATTCGAAGGTCCACTGCGTGTCCGGCTGCTGGGCAGCGTATTTGACGAACAGCTTGGCGGCGTTCACGGCGATGGCCTTGATCCCGTCCTTGTCCTGGTTGAAGACAATGCGGCGGAAGGAAGGGGAGGTCGCGTTGTACAGGTGAACGATGGCTTTCTTCGCGCCGCGCAGGGATTCGAAGGTGCGCTCGATCAGGTCTTCACGGCCTTGGGTCAACACCTGAATGGTGGTGTCGTCCGGGATGTGGTTGCCTTCGATCAGGGTGCGCACGAAGTCGAAGTCGGTTTGCGACGCAGCCGGGAAGGACGCTTCGATTTCTTTCACGCCAACCTGTACGAGGGTTTTCCAGAAACGCAGCTTCTTGACCGCGTCCATCGGCTCGATCAGCGACTGGTTGCCGTCGCGCAGGTCGGAGCTGCACCAGATCGGCGCGGCGGTGATGGTCTTCGACGGCCAGGTGCGGTCCGGAATGTCGATGGTCGGGAACGCGCGGTATTTCGAAGACGGGTCTTTGAGCATGCTCATCGGGAAATCCTTATTGTGTGGGCCGAAAAAAGGCGGCCTGCCGGTGGATCAAAAGTTCTTGGGGAAAAGCGTAAAACGAGGCGTCGCGATTCAGCCCGGCAGTCGTGCGCTGACGAGGCACAGGCTGCGGTGCTGGCGAAGCTGAATGAGGGTGTGAGAGGTTTTCATGTCTTCAACCCTAACCGCGAGGGTGAAGGATGGCAAGCAGTCGAAAAAAATTGAGAGGAATACTCGCTAGCGCGTATTTATCGAGATTTTATTGCTGTGAGTCCCCGTGATTGTTTGGTTTTTTGCGCGAGCTTCAAGCGATGCGCAATTGATGGTTTGAGCGCCGGGCGCTGACAGTCGGGCTATTCTTAAAGCCTCGACTGGCATTCAGGAGTCGGCGATGAACGAGTCTGACTGGAAGCAGTATTGCGTGTTACGGCCGGTGGCACATGAGCGGATGTGCGAGCGGATTTTGTCGGATGTCGAAAAAACGCTGCTGGATAAGAGCAACGCGCCCTACGAACGAATAGATGCCAGCGAGGAGCTGCTGAAAGCCGGGCAAAAGGAGCTGTACTGGGCGTTTGGTGTTTTCAGGTTTTCGCGTCATGAAGCCCGCTCGCACTTGCTTGGGTTGTGCGCGCGGGAATTGATCACGGCAGAGGAGTTGAGCTGGTTTTCAGTCGAGACGCAGGAGTGGGTCAAACACTGCCTGGCGGATCGAGAGGTCCATGGGATAGAGGACCTGGACGCGGAGTAATTGTTGTCAGTGATGCCGCCTTCGCGGGCAAGCCCGCTCCCACATTTGTTCGGTGTGAACACGGTAAATGTGGGAGCGAGCCTGCTCGCGATGAGGCCATCAACCTCACCGAAAATCTAAGGTTGAAACGCGCCTATGAAAATCGCCGGATCCACCCGCGCATCATTCAGGCTGACATTCCAGTGCATGTGCGGCCCGGTCGCCCGCCCAGTCGAACCGACCTTGCCAACCACACCACCACGCGCCAGTTGCTGCCCCACCTTCACATCGATCTTCGACATGTGACAGAACATGCTGATAAAGCCCTGCCCATGGTCGACAAACACCGTGTTGCCGTTAAAGAAGTAGTTACCGATCAAAATCACTTTACCCGCCGCCGGGGTCTTGATCGGCGTGCCGGCGCCCACGGCGAAATCCAGGCCTGAGTGGGGATTGCGCTCTTCACCGTTGAAGAAACGGCGCACGCCGAACTTGCTCGACAGCGGGCCGTTGACCGGTTTGTCCAGCAGCAGGTTGCTCGGCGTATTCGGGCTGAACGTGCGGTACGCGGCGATCTGTTCGGCCAGTTCGCGCTCGATGCGCTTGAGATTGTCCGGGTCCGGGTTGACCTGTTGAGTGTTTTTCAACGTGATGCGCTGTTCCGGATACTTCTTGTTGCCAACGGTGAAACTCAAGTTGCGGCCGCCGCTGCTGATGGACTGGGCGCCCGGTTTGACGGTCAACGGCACACCGACAATCGCCAGCCAATTGTCCTGTTCCTTGACCACCAGCACAGGTTTGCCCTGATAGCTGGCTTTCGGCGCCTGGGCAGAGCTGCCCAGATCCACCACCGCCACGCCCCCCGGAACCGGTTTGTTCAACAGGCGGGTGATGTAGCTGTCAGCGTGGGCGTTGAAGGTCAGGCACAGCAACAGCAGCGAAGCTAAAAAACGCGGCATGGATCAATCCAGTAAAGAAAGGGTGACAGGCGTCAGGTGATTGTCTTCGACCCGCACTTGCAGTTCGCCTTCACCCAGTTTGGCTTTCAGGCGCTGGCCGTTGTGGGTTTGCGCGGCGTTGCGGATCGCGTTGCCGCGCTCGTCCAGCAAAATGCTGTAGCCACGGCCGAGGGTCGCTAGCGGGCTGACCACGTGCAGGGTCTGCACCTGGCTTTGCAGTTGCAGACGACGGGATTTGAGCCCTTCGCGCATGGCCCGGGGCAGGCGTTCGGCGAGGCTGTCGAGGCGCTGACGCAACATCGCCAGTTGCCGCCCCGGATGTTGTCCGGCGAGGCGGGTTTCCAGGCGGATCAGCCGTTCGCGACGGGTGTTGAGGCTGCGCTCGAAGGCGCGGCGCATGCGCATGTCCAGATCATCCAGACGTTGCGCCTGTTGGCGCAGACGTTCACCGGGATGGCGCAGGCGACGAGAGATGCCTTCCAGGCGCAGGCGATCACGCATCAAACGGTCGCGCATGCGCATCACCAGCCGGCGGTGCAGGCTTTCGACCCGACGCACCAGGTCGCTGGAATCCGGCGCCAGCAGTTCAGCGGCGGCGGACGGCGTCGGGGCGCGAACGTCGGCCACGAAATCACTGATCGATACATCGGTTTCATGGCCGACGGCGCTGACAATCGGCGTCACGCAAGCATCCACGGCGCGGGCCACGGCTTCTTCGTTGAAACACCAGAGGTCTTCCAGCGAGCCGCCGCCACGGGCCAGGATCAATGCATCGAAACCACGGGCGTCCGCCAGTTTCAACGCGCGGACAATCTGCGCCGTCGCTTCGCGGCCCTGCACGGCGGTGGGGATCAGCGTCAGCTGGATCTGCGGTGCGCGACGGCGGAACACGCTGATGATGTCGCGGATCACCGCGCCGGTCGGCGAACTGATGATGCCGATGCGCTGCGGATGCGCCGGCAGCGGCACTTTGCGCTCGGCGCTGAACAGGCCTTCGGCGCTGAGTTTTTCCTTCAAGGCATCGAAGGCCAGGCGCAGCGCACCGTCACCGGCCGGCTCGACGGTGTCGAGAATCAGCTGATAGTCGCCACGGCCTTCGAACAGCGAAACCTTGCCGCGCACCTTGACCGCCAGACCATCCTTCAGCGCCTGACGAACCCGCGCGGCGTTCTGCCGGAACAATGCGCAACGTACTTGGGCGCCGCTGTCCTTGAGGGTGAAATACACGTGGCCGGACGCCGGGCGAGCGAGGTTGGAGATTTCGCCTTCGACCCAGATATTGCTGAACACGTCTTCGAGCAACACCCGCGCGCGGCCGTTGAGCTGGCTGACAGTCAGGACTTCACGGTCCAGGCCGAGTCTTGCAAAGGGATCTTTAATCATGGGGCGCATGATAAAGGCATTCTCCAACCGAATGCACGATCCCCCTGTAGGAGCGAGCCTGCTCGCGATGGCAGTGTGTCAGTCGACAGTGCTATTGAATGTTAAACCGCTATCGCGAGCAGGCTCGCTCCCACAATGGTCTGTGCAGACATTTATGAAGTGTTGAATCAGCGCCGTGGGATTCTGCCGGCAGGCGAGGGCGACGGTGCTGTGGCAATCCGGGTCGGCCAGGGGCAGAAAATGAATGTCGGGTGGCGCGATGTCCTGCATCGACTCCGGCAGCAGCGCGATGCCGAATCCGGCCTGGATCAATTGCAGTTGCGTGGTTTTGCGCGAGACCACCCGCGCCGCCTTCGGGAAAAATCCCTGGCGCATGCACAGCTCGGCGGACAGATAACTCAAACCGCCGCGCTGCGGGTGAGGGATGGAGATAAAGGCTTCATCCTTCAACTGCGCCAGATCGATGCCCTGAGCGGACTTATCCACAACCAGCCGATGATTGGGTGGAACGGCCAGCAGCAATCGTTCGCTATACAAAGGAACAATCTGCACGCCTTCACGTTGGCGCAACACCGGCAGGCGCAGCAGTCCGACATCAAGTCGATTGTCGACCAACGCTTCAAGTTGCGCTTCGGAAGACAGCTTGACGATCTCCATGGACACGCCGGCCTGCTGGTCCAGATAAGCACTGATACCCCGTAGCAGGCGACCACTCATGGGCACGGTGCTGGAGTGACTCAGGCGCAAGGTGCCCAGTTGCCCGTTGCCCACTTGGGTGGCCATTTCACTGGCCTTGGTCAGTTCGTTCAGCAGGTTTCTGGCGCGCGGCAAGAACGCCTCGCCAGCGGCGGTCAGTCGCGGCTGGCGCGCCGTGCGTTCGAACAGCGGGGTTTGCAGGCGGGTTTCCATGTCCTTGATCTGCCGGCTCAAGGCTGACTGCGCAACAAACAAACGCTCAGCGGCTGCACTGAAGCTGCCGCACTCGGCGATTTCCACGAAGTAACGCAATTGACGGGTTGAAAGCACGAGTCATGCCTTTTTGAGATGAGAGGTCGGCTTTGAAGATATTAGTCGCAAGGCTCGGCGCTGGCTAAAGTCATCACAGGTATTTGATAAAGGCGTGCAGATGAACGTGCTGGAGTTGTTACACCAATGGCCATTCGGCGCGACGGATTGGTTGGTGATCGGCCTGGCCATCGCCCTGGCGTACATCGTGTTTGGCATCGCCGGGTTCGGCACTGCACTGGTGGCGGGGCCGATTCTGATTGTGTTCATGCCGCTGTCGAAGATCGTGCCGTTGCTGGTGCTGCTGGATTTCGTCGCGGCGTTCGGCAATCTGCTGCCCTCGCGGCGGGATGTGGCCAGGCCTGAGTTGCTGCGGCTGTTGCCGTGCATGGCGGTGGGTTGCACGCTGGGGGTCATCTTTCTGCTGAACCTGAAATCCGATGTGTTGCTGCTGTTGATGGGGCTGTTTATCAGCGCCTATGCGGTTTACAGCCTGTGGGTCAAAACCCGGCCGACGCAGTTGTCTGCCGCCTGGGCAGTGCCGATGGGCACGGTGGGTGGGATGTTCGGGGCGTTGTTTGGCAGTGGCGGCTTTTTATATGCGATCTATTTGAACAGTCGGTTGCCGAAAGACGCGGCGCGGGCGACCCAGAGTGCGCTGATCAGTTGCAGCACCGTGGTGCGCCTGAGCCTGTTTGCTGTCGCGGGTGTGTATGCCGAGCTACCCTTGTTGGTACTGGCGCTGTGTTTGTTGCCGGCCATGGCGCTGGGGTTGTGGGTCGGCCGGCGGTTGACCATGCGGTTGTCCCGCGAGGCGTTTGTGCGGCTGGTGACCTGGTTGGTGCTGGCCAGCGGGATTGCATTGATCGGGCGGTATTTGAGTACTTGACCGGATTTCGTCAGGGATTAAGCTGCCGCCCGCTCGGACGCCTTCGCGGGCAAGCCTCGCTCCTACAAAGGCAGGCGCAGAACCTGTAGGAGCGAGGCTTGCCCGCGAAGGCGTAGGACGGCACACCGCAGAACTTCCATTTGACGCAGCAGGCTTGCACCCATGAATTCCCAAAGCATCATCGTCCCGAAAATCTCCACGCTGCCGGTACACGAACCCCGGGCCCGGGCGGTCGTGCGGTGGCTGGTGCGCAAGGACATCATCAAGGAAGAGCTGACCACTTGCGGCCGAACCGGCAACCGCATGGGCCACGCGATCGCCGATGGTGCCCGCGCCGTGGTGCTGCACCCGGATGCGCTGCCGTTCGGCGAGCCGGTCAATGGCCTGGAGATCATTACCAAACGCTGCATTTATACGCCGGCCAAAGGTTTTCTGGGGGAGGCGGGTTGCGCCGAGTGCCGCAAGGAAATCGGCGAGGCGCTGTTCGAAAGCCTCGAAGACTGGATGCCGGGGCGTACCGATAACTTCACCTGTCCCGAATGCGGGCATGAAGATGACATCAACGGGTTCCTGTTCCTGCAGGAATGCGGGTTTTCCAACCTGGGGTTCATTTTCAACAACTGGGCCGAGGCCGGGTTCAAGCAGAGCTTTATCGATGAGTTTGCCGATTGGCTGGATCAGCCGGTTAGCTGGGTGAAAGTCGAGTTGTGACACACCTGATGGACCGCGTTAACGTTCATCGCCAGCAAGCCGGCTCCTACAGATCGGCGGTGTTTTTGTAGGAGCCGGCTTGCTGGCGATGCTCTTAAAATCTCCCGTCGATCACTACGTCGATAATAGACAGAGTTTTACATTGAACCCGAGGGGGTGTCTGACTATAATGGCGCGCTTCCATTTTCCCGCTCGGGAGCCCCCGCGATGCTGCGTATCAGCCAAGAAGCTCTGACATTCGACGACATTCTCCTAGTGCCCGGTTATTCCGAGGTGCTTCCTAACGAAGTCAGTCTCAAGACCCGCCTTACCCGTGGCATCGAGCTGAACATTCCTCTGGTTTCTGCCGCCATGGACACCGTTACTGAAGCCCGTCTGGCAATCGCCATGGCTCAGGAAGGTGGCATCGGCATTATCCACAAGAACATGACCATCGAGCAGCAAGCTGCCGAAGTTCGCAAGGTCAAGAAGTTCGAAGCCGGCGTCGTCAAGGATCCGATCACCATCGAGGCTGACGCCACGGTTCGTGATCTGTTCGAACTGACCCGCATGCACAATATCTCCGGCGTTCCGGTACTGCACGATGGCGACCTGGTCGGCATCGTCACTTCCCGTGACGTGCGCTTCGAAACCCGTCTGGAAGCCACCGTACGTGAAGTGATGACGCCTAAAGAGCGTCTGGTCACCGTCCGTGAAGGCGCCAACAAGAACGAAGTCCGCGAGTTGCTGCACAAGCACCGCCTGGAAAAAGTCCTGATCGTCGATGACAAGTTTGCCCTCAAAGGCATGATGACCGTCAAAGACATCGAAAAAGCCAAGGCTTACCCGCTGGCCAGCAAGGACGATCAAGGTCGTCTGCGCGTAGGCGCTGCGGTCGGCACCGGTAAAGACACCGGTGACCGCGTTGCCGCGCTGGTCAATGCCGGCGTTGACGTGGTGGTGGTCGACACCGCTCACGGTCACTCCAAAGGTGTGATCGACCGCGTTCGCTGGGTCAAACAGAATTTCCCTGAAGTGCAGGTCATCGGCGGCAACATCGCCACCGGCGCTGCCGCCAAGGCCCTGGCCGAAGCTGGCGCCGATGCGGTCAAGGTCGGTATCGGCCCTGGCTCGATCTGCACCACCCGTATCGTCGCCGGTGTCGGCGTCCCGCAAATCAGTGCCATCGCCAACGTCGCCGCTGCCCTTGAAGGCACCGGTGTTCCGTTGATCGCCGACGGCGGCATCCGTTTCTCCGGTGACCTGTCCAAGGCCATCGTAGCCGGTGCTTCCTGCGTGATGATGGGCTCGATGTTCGCCGGTACTGAAGAAGCGCCAGGCGAGATCGAACTGTTCCAGGGTCGTTCGTACAAGGCTTACCGTGGCATGGGTTCGCTGGGCGCCATGTCCCAGGCTCAAGGTTCCTCCGACCGTTACTTCCAGGACTCCTCGGCAGGCGCCGAGAAACTGGTTCCGGAAGGTATCGAAGGGCGTGTTCCGTACAAGGGCACCCTGAGCGCGATCATCCATCAACTGATGGGCGGCCTGCGTTCCTCGATGGGTTACACCGGCAGTGCCGACATCGAAGAAATGCGCACCAAGCCTGAGTTCGTGCGGATCACCGGCGCTGGCATGGCCGAGTCCCACGTTCATGACGTACAGATCACCAAAGAAGCGCCAAACTACCGCGTAGGTTGAGCCTTCAAGCAAAACGTTAAGTAACCCGGGGCTGTTTTATTCAGCCCCGAGTTGTTTCTGATTCTCTTTATTCGAATTGCATAGACGAGACTGACTTCATGGCCCTCGACATTCACGCCCACCGCATCCTGATCCTCGACTTCGGTTCCCAGTACACCCAGCTGATCGCCCGCCGCGTGCGTGAAATCGGCGTGTACTGCGAACTGCATCCGTTCGACATGGACGACGAAGCGATTCGCGAATTCGCTCCAAAAGGCGTCATTCTCGCCGGCGGTCCCGAGTCCGTGCACGAAGCCAACAGCCCTCGCTGCCCGCAAGCGGTGTTTGACCTGGGCGTGCCGGTCTTCGGCATCTGCTACGGCATGCAGACCATGGCTGAACAGCTGGGTGGCAAGGTCGAAGGTTCCGAACTGCGTGAATTCGGTTATGCCCGTGTCGACGTGGTCGGCAAGAGCCAGCTGCTGGACGGCATCGAAGACCACATCGACGCCGACGGCCTGTTCGGCCTCGACGTGTGGATGAGCCACGGTGACAAGGTCACCAAAATGCCGCAGGACTTCCACATCCTGGCCAGCACCCCGAGCTGCCCGATTGCCGGCATGTTCAACGATGACCTGCGCTACTACGGCGTGCAGTTCCACCCGGAAGTGACCCACACCAAGCAGGGCGGCCGCATCCTGTCGCGCTTCATCCTCGAGATCTGCGGCTGCGAAGCGCTGTGGACACCGTCGAAGATCGCTGAAGACGCCATCGCCCAGGTTCGCGCCCAGGTCGGCACCGACAACGTATTGCTCGGACTGTCCGGCGGCGTTGACTCCTCGGTAGTTGCCGCGCTGCTGCACAAAGCCATCGGCGACCAGCTGACCTGCGTCTTCGTCGACAACGGCCTGCTGCGTCTGCACGAAGGCGAGCAAGTGATGGCCATGTTCGCCGAGAACATGGGCGTCAAGGTGATCCGCGCCAACGCTGAAGACCAGTTCCTGAACAACCTGGCTGGCGAAAGCGATCCAGAGAAGAAGCGCAAGATCATCGGTCGTACCTTCATCGACGTCTTTGATGCCCAGTCCAACAAACTGGACAACATCAAGTACCTCGCCCAAGGCACCATCTACCCGGACGTGATCGAGTCGGCTGGCGCGAAAAGCGGCAAGGCGCACGTGATCAAGTCGCACCACAACGTGGGCGGCCTGCCGGAAGAAATGAACCTCAAGCTGGTTGAACCGCTGCGTGAGCTGTTCAAGGACGAAGTCCGTCGTCTGGGCCTGGAACTCGGCCTGCCGTACGACATGGTCTACCGTCACCCGTTCCCGGGCCCGGGCCTGGGCGTGCGGATCCTTGGTGAAGTGAAGAAGGAATACGCTGACCTGCTGCGTCGCGCCGACCACATCTTCATCGAAGAACTGCGCAAGGCCGACTGGTACCACAAAGTCAGCCAGGCATTCGTGGTGTTCCAGCCGGTGAAATCGGTTGGCGTTGTAGGCGATGGCCGTCGTTACGCCTGGGTCGTGGCCCTGCGTGCCGTGGAAACCATCGACTTCATGACTGCGCGTTGGGCTCACCTGCCTTACGAACTGCTGGAAACCGTCAGCGGCCGCATCATCAATGAAATCGAAGGCATCTCCCGCGTGACTTACGACGTGTCGAGCAAGCCGCCAGCGACCATCGAGTGGGAATGATCCCGATCTGACTGATCGCCTGTAACACCTCAAAGGCCCCGTGAATGTGAATTCACGGGGCCTTTTTGCATCAGGCCGCTACAGCGGGCAGGCGTCCTTCCAGTGTCAGGCCCATGCGGTTGAGTGCGTGGGCGAGGCTGAGCAGATTCGCGTAGGTGACCTGATGTATGCCGACCCAGGCAGGGCGGTTGAGCCGATAGCCGTTATCCATCGTTCGCTCAATTGGCGTTCGCACAATCTGGCCAGTGCGGCTGCGATGGATCAGCGTGAGGGTTTCTTCCGACTTGTCGATGGTGAACATGCCTTGGCGGAACAGCAGTTTATTGATCTGCTCGGGCGTTCGTTGAATGAACGGCGTCGGCATCTGCAGGCTGATGTCGGCATACAGGGTGTTGAAATCGCCGCGCATCGGGCCAGTTGTCCCCGCTATGCCATGGCCGATTTCGATGCCATCGTCGATGTCCAGGTGTAAAGTCTGATCGGGTCGCACTTCTTCGATGCGCAAACCGATGCCTCCCTCTGTTTCGCTGATGCCGGCCAATCCCCTGAATGTGTTGGTACTTTCCTGGTCCGTGAGCACCAGCCATTTTCCACCGCCGCTACGGGCTTGGGTGGCCTGCATGATGGTGTGGGTGAGGTAAGTCTTGATGGACTGCCGTGATAGGGCGGTCATGGTCGAGTCTTCATAGCGGTAACTTGCGAGGCAGTCAGTGGCCTGGATGCGAATGCCGTTCTGTTGGGCTGTTTTGACAACCTCCAGCGGCGTGAACTGTCCCGCAGGATCGCCTGGCAGCTGTTTCAGGTATTTCTCCAGCATGCCATGCATCTTTCCGGTCTCGGCGAAGTTGTTCAGATCGACTTGATTGAAGTCGTTGAGCAAACGATGCATGTAGATCGTCTTGACGCCTCGCCTGGCCAACGTCGGCATGTTCTCGATCAGGAACCGCATGCTGGCGATGCGATCCTGACTTTCACCGACCACCAGCCCCGGCGCTATGTCGAATACCTTCTCGATGAGTTCGGTAACCGTCGTGGATGGCGTGATAACGGGCTGGACCGGGCGGGGAGGCAGCGAGGCGAAAAAGTCCTTGGGCATCTGGAATCCGGTTGCATCCCTGACCAGTACCGTGCGACGTCCGGCGACAAACTCTTCGTAGGGGGAAACCCCTCTGATTTGCCCACCAGACATGTTGACGACTTTTATATGGGTTTCCTGTTTTCCCAGCGCCAGGAAGTTCAACGAGCGACCGTTGGGGGCATCGTATCGGGTCAAGTGCGCGTGATCACTCACTTTGGGCGGCACTGGGG